>JAZGES010000271.1:0-6213 GCA_036478935.1 Thiotrichaceae bacterium | reverse complement strand
AAAAAAGCAGAATCGTCGCGATCGTGATGATGATGAATATTGACAGTACTTGATGCTGGCTACCTCTTACTTTCATAAAGACTCTATAGGAAAGGTAGGCACTAAGTAAGGCAAGGGGAATCCCGGCTCTAGAACCTGAGAAAAAAGCAGCACTGATAAATAGCACGATCAAGATGGCATAAGTAATGTAGAGAATCATGGATCGTGATCCATCATCATTTCGTTTCTGACCATGTTGTAACTCATGAGCTACTAATGCCAGAGTAAGCGGAATGGCTATTTCCATTAAAAGTACAAAGTGATCAGGGTTTGGATAGGTGCCAAGGGCTATGCCTTGCTTTAATCTTGGTATTCCAAAATAAAAGAAATCACTGCCGGTACTAAATTGGATCATTGCCAAACAAGCTTCAGCAGTGGCAATAGCTAAGACAAAATAGATAATAAATAACTTTTGTTGTTCTGGAAGTGCGGCTACTGTTAAAAATATAGCTAAAGGTGGAAGCATGAAGAAGAAAGCATGCTCTGTTCGATAGGGGATAAGTGATAGTGTTCGGTTGATATGATCTGCTGATTGCTGTGTGCTAACCCACTGTGCCATTTGTGTATAGATTTCGTGGCCGGGTAATTTATCCCAAACTTCCACCGATACAGGAATGAGGTATAGCAAAGGTGTTAGTAACGCAAACAAGACAAAGAACCAAACGGGTTTGCTAATAAAGTCAAAGCGCTTTTGGAATAAGAAAAAGATAACCAGTAACACAATGGATAAGGCTTCTACCACAGGGGTGGTTTTTAATATTTCAGTGCCACCCATAAAGGGAAAGGTTGCAAGAAGCACTATAGTCAGTGTTGCGAGTAAATAATTGATGGAAAAGTGCATAGTTTAAATTTTGTTTTAATTTTTGGGTAGGATCACGAAATCATCAAACCAGATATCACCACGGACTCGTTGTTTTGATGTGTTTTTTCCTGCTAAAACGAGTGTTAGCTTCTGGGCTTTGCAGGATGCATCATTGGGTACAGTAAAGTTTATCTGGTCTTTTTTCCAATCAAAGAAGCCTGAGAGATGCTGGCCTTTTCCCAGTGTATTGATGGATGCTTCACTTTTTTTATCTTTCATGCAGTAAAGAATCCATTGGACGCCTTCTTCTGCATTTAGATTGGCTCGGGTTTTGTACTCTAGCTGGTAGCTTCCTGGCTTTAGAACCAAAACTTGACGAATATAACCCCAGTAGTCACTAATCCAGCTATTAAACGCAACACGTAAACTATAAACCCCATCAGATTTACTGAACCTATCAAGGTAAGCTTGGATGTGATTCTTGTTGGCAATAGTCCAACTAAACTTGTCATCCGTGTATTTATTATTTATTTGGTTACTTTCAAAGCTTCCATCGTATATTAAACGAGCATAAGGCTGTTTTTGTTTGGGAAGCCCTTTTTGCCAGACATCGTGGGCTTTCGACCATTCATTTTCTTGCATTAGATTCGATAGGTAAAGCTTCTTGTTTTTGTGTGACGTTTTTCCATTGAGTAAGGTTTGCTGATAAAATCGGTCAACCGCTAAAAGGTTATTCGGTTGAACTACCATGTATTTGAAAAACTCATCCCACCAAGAGGGAGGGTGTAGATGGTAGGGCTGAAAAAGTTGTGAAGACTCTTCATGTTGCGCCACTTTATTTAGAGTGGGGAAAAGAGCTTTTGCAGTGTCTCCCTCAGAAAAAAACTCTTTATGGGGGTCTTGGCTAAGACTTACATTCCAAGCACTCATGGCTTTAGTGAGGTGGCCATATTTTAGCCAGTGATCTGCAATTACTTTCATGGAAAGGTCATGAGCAGGCCATAGGTGAGCAGAAAGTTGAGCGGCTTGATGAGATTGTTCAGGTTTTTTTTCATGATCAAAAACAGCCATAAGTACAGCGGTTGCCATGCCGCTAGATAAGTTATTTTGTAGTGCCTTCAAGGCGTGCTGTTTTGCATCTTTGTAGTGCTTATTTTGATATTTCTTCCATGCGAGTTGTTCATGGGCATAAGCGTGTTGAGGGTTGTGCTTGATTGCTTTCTCAAGAGTTTCTACTTCAGGAGTAGGGTGGGTTATTACCGAAATAGGAATTCCTTCACTAATGCTTAGAAGCCGGAAGAGAAGCACAGCGCCAATAAGGATAGCCAGAATTTTTATCAAGAGTGGTTTAAATTGAGTTCTTAGCATTTATAGGTTGTGTATGGTTTATGTCTAGTTTAATTATTTTTCGATATTTTGATTTTAGTAAGGTGTAATGTCCTGCACATGTAAGCCCAAATGCACAATACCTTTAAATGTATCGCTGGATGGGCTTATTTTACTGTATTATACTATTAATGAACACCTTATTCTTTAGAGTGTAAGATTCTCACGTTGTTTTTGGGGTGATTGCAGAGCCAGCTTTTACTTAAATTAGGCAGGTCTTGCAGGGTGTCGTATTTTTTCTTCCTTTTAGATAATAACAATAGTTTCTAGTGGAACTATCTATAAGATTAATAATCTGAAAGCATAATCTTTAATATTGAGTCTTAGTTTTTATATCAAGGTACATTACAATGAAGCAGTGTCATATTCGAATTTTATCAGTGGTTGCCGTGCTCGGAGCTTTGAGTACGCTTTCAGCATGTACATCTTCTAGCTCGGTTGTTAATAGCTCTCCATCAACTCCCTCAAGCTCTAAAGGGTCGGGTGTAGGAACAGCGGGTAAAGGTGTTTTTTCTAGTTTGTCAGAGCTACATTATACGCCAACAGCAGAAGGTGCTTATCGAATAGCCCCCAATGACCTTATCGAAATTAGTGTGCCTCGTGCACCAGAATTCTCCCAGCTTAAGAGGCGTGTTGATCAAAATGGACGTATTTCCATTAATCACGCTGGAGTCATGAAGGTTGCAGGGCTTACGCAAGAGCAATTAGAAAAGTTGATAGCTCAGCGATTATCCAGTGTTTTGCAAAACCCTCATGTAGATGTATTCGTTAATGAACAAACTAGCAGGGAAGTAACCGTTGGTGGACGAGTAAAAAGAGCCGGTGTGTTTCCTTTAAAAAGCGCGACTACCGTTTCACAAGCTGTTGCCATGGCGGGAGGGCTTGAAGAGCTAGCAGATCCAACGAATGTAGTTTTGTTTAGGCCGTCAAAAGGTGGTCAATTTAAAGCTTATCATCTTGATCTGAAAGCTATTAGAGCGGGTAATTTGCGTGACCCATATGTTACAGGTAAAGATCAAATTATTGCTCATGAGTCGGGTTCAAGAGTGATGATGGGTAGAGTATTACAAGGAATTAGAGGTGTTTTCTCTCCCTTTAGTTTTTAATAGCAATTCTATCTAATAGCTAGATATAGAGTAACTAAAAATCAGAAGTATAGTTATTGCTATGCTTCTGATTGTTTTAACCTAGAAACTGCGTTTTTAGGTTTAACTTGTGGCACTAATTTCTGCAGGTGAAATAGTAAGAATAGTTTCAGTACTTAGGATATCTAACAAGACTAGACTGCGTTGTTCGCTATCATAGTTTTGGAAGATTCCTTCCATTCCTTTAAATGCCCCGTCTTCATCTATCCTTACAAGATCTCCTTTTTTATAGCGATCTAGATCAATAGCTCTTTCTGCAAGTAAATCCTGTTCGTCCATCAAGGCTTGAATAATTCTATCTGGAACTCTAGCAGGCTTGTTTCCAAAACTGACAATATTATGAACTCCAAAAGTTGAACGAATCGGCGCCCAATTGTCGTTTTCTTGATCAAGATGGATGAAAATATAACGTGGAAAGAGGGATTCAATAACCGTTTTCTCAACACCTCGACGCTTTCTCAATCGTTTTGCAAGTGGACGATAGGTTTCGTAGCCTTGGTTTATTAAATTATGTTCAGCGTATTCTTCTTTTCTGGCTTTGGTAGTCACTAACCACCAGCTTTTTTTATCTTTTTCTTCCATGAGTGAATACTCTTCCTGTGGTTACTCTTATGGTTATTATAATTTAAATAACTGGAAAGGGTGAAATATAATCAAATTTATTTGATATATTGGCACGATAGAATGGAATAAGAAGCTTGAAAAGCCAAGTAAATTTATCTCTTATATAATGGACTCATTTACCAAACGCCTCTTTAATAAATGCCTTACTTGCATTGGATAAGCTTTTTTCTGCATGTTGGACAATACCTAATTCACGTTGTATGTGAAGCCCGTCAATGGGAATCTCAATAAGTTCATCGTCGATCATTGTTCTAGGGAGTGCGCTCCAACCTAAGCCAATTGACACCATCATGCGTATGGTTTCAAGGTAGTTAGTTTCTAGTATGACATCAAGAGCAGCTTGTCTTTTTATAATAGGGTCTTCGATGATAGTTCGTGTATAGGTACCTACGGAAGGGAGAATGGCTGGATAGTTGGCTAGGTCATTTAAGCTGATTTTTTCTTTTTGAGTGGATGCTTTTACTGCCAAAGGGTGGTCTCTCGTAGTAGCAATGGCTAGAGTGTCATTCCATAAAGGTGTAAGTTTAAGGTTCTTTGGTGTTACCAAAGGTAATGTGACTACGCCAAGTTCAAAATGACCTTGCTCGATTTTACGACAGGCATTTTCTGAATCCATGAACGCTAGATCAAGCCTTACTTTAGGGTAATTGCGAGTGAATTGTTTGAGTACATTAGGTAGACGGCGTAACCCAATGTGATGTGAAGTGACTAGAGGGAGTTTTCCGCTGACTTCACCGCTCAGGTTGTTGATGACACGCTGGCTCTCTTTGACTTCTTGTATAATGCGCTGGGCTACGGGTAATAAAGCGCTACCTGCTTCATTTAAGAACACTTTCCTACCGATGCGATCAAATAATGAGCAGTCTAGCTGTTGTTCTAATAGAGCAACGCGCTTGCTGATGGCCGGTTGGGTTATGTAGAGCATGTCAGCCGCTTTAGAGAATGAACGATGTTCAGCAACAGCAAGAAAGGCGGTGTAGTTGGGAATATCCATATTTAGTAACTCTTTTAGTATTCTTATTTGGAATGCTAATAATGAAAATATACGATTAGAGTTATCTTAAGTTATGGCATAGACTAATGCTAGTAATGAAGAGCACAAATAGTATTTATTGAGGAGCAACTAATGTCTGCAAAGACTCTGTACGATAAAATTTGGGATGCCCATGTGGTTAGGCAAGAAGCTGATGGCACGGCTTTGCTATATATAGATCGTCATTTAGTGCATGAAGTGACCTCCCCACAGGCATTTGAAGGTCTGCGCGAAGCCGAACGTGGTTTGTGGCGTACTGACTCTATTCTTGCAGTGCCTGATCATAATGTTCCTACTACAACAGAAAACCGGGGTAATGGTACGGCTGGTATTAGTGACCCCGTTGCAAAAATTCAAATAGAAACACTGAATAGTAACTGTGATGAATTCAAGATCAACGAATTTCATATGGATGATATTCGTCAGGGAATCGTGCATGTGATTGGCCCTGAGCAAGGTGCGACTTTACCCGGAATGACGGTCGTGTGTGGCGATTCTCATACCTCAACCCATGGTGCTTTTGGTGCACTGGCTCATGGCATCGGTACTTCTGAAGTTGAACACGTGATGGCGACTCAATGCCTTATTCAGAAAAAAATGAAAAATATGCTTGTAAGCGTTGATGGCAAGGTGGGTGCAGGCGTTACTGCCAAAGATATCGTATTAGCCATTATTGGTGAAATAGGCACAGCAGGTGGCACAGGTTGTGCGATAGAGTTTGCAGGCGAAGCTATTCGTGACTTGTCTATGGAAGGTCGTATGACGGTTTGTAATATGGCTATTGAAGCAGGTGCGCGTGCAGGTTTGATTGCTGCGGATGAAACGACGATTGAATATGTCAAAGGTCGTCCTTACTCCCCTGCAGGTGATGTGTGGGACAAGGCTGTTATTGCTTGGCAAGATTTGCATTCAGATGATGGTGCAACGTTTGATAGGGTTGTGCGAATAGATGCTAAGCGTATTGAACCTCAAGTGACTTGGGGTACTTCTCCAGAAATGGTAGTGGCAGTTAGTGCTGACGTGCCCAATCCGGATGATGAAACAGATACAGTAAAAGGTCAGGGAATTAGTGCAGCACTTGAATATATGGGGTTAAAGGCTGGACAGCCTATTAATGAAATCACGGTGGATAAAGTTTTCATAGGTTCATGTACTAACTCCAGAATAGAAGATATTCGTGAGGC
>JAZGES010000270.1:0-14715 GCA_036478935.1 Thiotrichaceae bacterium | reverse complement strand
GCAATTCCTAAAGGGTGCTCATGAGCGTTTTGGTTATTATTTTCTTTCTGGTCATTCATAGAGTTAAATCCAGCGGAGGTCTAGCGTCAAAGAGTATTTAATTGGGAGTTAGTGAAGTTATTCTGCGGGCATCCATCCCGAGGTTGCACTGGCAGGAGGATGATCTATCACCTTATCACCTGAGTCTAAGCCCGATGCTATCGCCACCATTCCCGCGCCTTGATCTGAACCTAGGCGCACTAGTCGTAGCTCTGATTTACCGCTTGCACCTATTCGTAACACACTGTCAAGGCTTCGACCTTTCAACAAAGCACTACGAGGAATGACCAATACACTTTTCTCCCCTTGTGAGCTATTGGGAATAGATATTTCCGCATACATCCCTGGAGCCGCATCAACATTGGTATATAAATCAAACTTTACGGTCACTGTATGGCGAGCAGGGTCTGCTATGGGATATATTTGAGCCACTCTCGCTTTGGACTTTAACGTGCCATTAATAGTGACCGGCACCACCATTCCCTTGCTCAAGTTTCCTACCATCATAGAAGGTACAGATGCTTTTAGACGTTTGAATTTCACATCTCCAAGCTTGATAAGAGGCTGACCAGGTTGGACAGTATCCCCAACCTCTACCATTTTTTGAAGGATCATCCCTGAAAATGGAGCTATCGAAACCGTGTCTTTCAACTTAGCATCTATTTCACTGAGTTGAGACCAAGTCTGCATGACTTTGCTTTTTGCTTGAGATACTGCCGTCGCACTATTCATCAGATCAGAATAGCGATTTGTATTTTCATTATAGTCACCCATCATTTCATACATAGGGCGAGTCATATAGATATCCATCATGGTCGGCATTCCCATTCCAGGCATACCGGAGATATCCTTACTCTTAGGCGAAATCATCTCACGGTTATATTGGGTTTGAGAATTGCGCAATGCTGCTTGGGTGGACTCCAACCCTGCTAACACGGCTCTTCGCTTAGCCTGCAAATCATCATCATCAATTTTTACTATCAAATCATTTTTGGAAAGCATCGTTCCCACATCACCTGAAATGGAGATAACCCGACCCGGCATCTGAGCCGCCAATGTGACTTCTTTATAGGGAATTACGGTGCTTCCCAGAACAGTCCGAGAGCTTGAACTCCTCTCTTCTACGTTTACAACATTTGCTGCATATAAAGATGAAATTGACAGCAAAGAAAATATTAAACAAATACCTGATTTTAATATTATTTTTTTCTTACTCATTAAATATTCTGCTCCATTATTACTCCTCACTGAAAGCTAAGCCACCTTAAATACAACCTCTATTTCTGTGCCTTTGCCCAGCAACTTAATGCTACTTTATTATTTATTTTTTTATGCTAAATGCTCCAAGCACGCTGAATACAGCATGACACTTAGAACTTAAGCCTTCTCGCATTTCTATTGGCTATGCTGAATATAGCGTTTTAGTGACAATATAGCCAGCTATACAAGCGCAACCACCTTGCCATAATTAGTTAATCAGAATATTCTAAAATTATAATGAATGCAATGAAAACATGACTTAAATCAGATTTATACTTATTGCTTAGTCAGTTACCGCTCGCCTAGGCTAATCCATACACTCAGAAGCCAAAAACAGGCACTAGACGACGTATTTTCCCCCACTGTTTATGATCCAGTGTTATTTCCACAGCCAATGGAAGTTGAGCAACTCCTTGAACCCATTTGGTTTGCCACTTATTGTTTGCATCTAATAGACGAAATGACACCCCATTAAGCTGGTCAAGCAACTTCATTTCTACGGGATCCGCTGCCTGCAAGTGATCTATTTGATCCCACGTTAGCCTTGTCAACACACCCTCTTCAAACTGGTAACGCACTCGTTGTAAGCTACTTCGAGTCAAACCTCCAGGATTAGGATTCCCTGCCCGAGTGAATTCAATAAGTACAACACCATCAACCTCTGTATCCACCGCATTTTTCTTTGTTGCAGAGTCCGTATTCACAGGGCGTGGAGCCAACTGACGAATATCTCGCTCCATAAACATCACGGTGCGCTGTAAAGCCTCAAGACGCTCAATCTGGCTTTGCACACCACTACTGGTAGTAATGACAGACCTTAAACCCCCAAAAGCTAAAGCAGCCATTACTGCAAAAATTGCCATTGCAATCAGCAATTCAATTAAAGTAAAACCATTTGCCTTTTTAAACCTAGAAAACGCAGCTGGCCACGAAAAAGACGCGTAAGATATTGGTGTGCATAGTGAAACATAAAAATTCGTAGTCACCTTATTGGTGATAAGAAGCTTTTCTGTTTTGCTAGGTGCGCCAATAGCTTGCGTGGACTTTCGTGACCCAACTGCGTTTTCTCGGTTAAATGAGCGAGAACAATGTAAATAGAGTTGAAGCTTCACAGTCACCCCCTACTTTGCAAGAAAGCCGACGATAAAAGCATCCGGGTTGTTACTCTCCTGACCCGACCTCCACACTGAAACCTCAACACGTCTAACGTTTTCATCCTCAGTACTCAATGTTTTTTGCTTCCAAATCCATTTACCCCCTGCCATTTCTTCATCACCTTTCGTATCACCAATGCTAGGCCATACATGCTCAAGTTTTATTTTTGCAATCTGGTTCATTGCAACCCAGCGCGCAAAGGTTTTTTCACCCATCGCGGCTTCGTTACTTGCCGAAACACCAACCGTTTTGATTACCGCACCTAAAGACACAGCAACAATGACTAAAGCCACCATCACTTCTAGTAAAGAAAAACCGTGATTTTTTAAAGAAGGTTTCATTTAGAATGCCTTGTTTAGAGCGCTTAGGACTTCGAATTAAATAAGTAGAGGAAGATAACGCAGAATTTTTGTTTCAGATTAGATGATATCAATAGGCGCATAGTCACTCTATGCAACGATTTGATATCATTTAAGCTGGAACAAAAAAGCAAGTTAAATTCCTCTAGTTATTTGGTTCGGAGTCCTTAGAATACTTCGTTGGAAATGATTTTTGGCTGACCTAACGCATCAAAGCTAAGTTGAAGCTTTGCTTTGGCAGGGTAGACCAACTCAACCATAAAGGGGGTTACTTCCCCTGTTGAAAGTAAAAAAACTTGTGGCTTTTTGTTCTCTTCATCAATTAAATCAATCAATGTATTTTGACGAAAAATTTCAAGTTGGACACCTTTTGCAAGTTGCCGTTTTCGAAATTGCTTATCCTGAAGCGGAACCCAAGTGCCCAGCTCTTCACCACCGATAACGAAATCATAACTATTTTCGGCAAAGCGGAGGCCTAGAGACCTTGACTGGAACATGGCCTCATCTCGTCCTAACATGATTAGTGCTTTTAATCGATTAGCATCATTGGCAAGCAAGTCAGTATAATCACGCTTTAACATCATAGTGGCCGCACCGATCATCACACCAATAATGATCATAACAACCAACAGTTCTATCAATGTAAAGCCTCTATCAACAGCTTTACTGAAAGTCGACTTGCTGTGTTTTAGTGGTTTCTGAGTAAACATGCGAGAACACTATTCATAAGAGCATTTATTAATAGCTATCAGCTATTATCTATTCCCAGTTACCTACATCATCGTCACTAGGCACCCTATCTGGCCCTAACGAGTAGATATCAACTTCGCCATGTGTGCCAGGATTCGTATATTTATAAGGATTACCCCAAGGATCTTTAGGCGCACGTTTCAAATAAGGCTTCCAGTTATCAGTCGCACCAGAAGGCTTAGTTAATAAAGCACTAATCCCATCCGATGTGGCAGGATATTGAAAGTTATCCATGCGGTATAAATCCATTGAGGTCTCTATGGAACCAATATCCGTTTTTGCTGCAGTGATTCTGGCTTCATCTGGCTTCCCCAGTATTTTTGGCGCAACCACAGCTGCTAATATGGCAAGAATAAGCACGACTACCATGACTTCGATTAGTGTAAAACCAGACAGTTGAGCCGGTCGCTGATGCATTTGTCTATTCACAAATAAACCCCTTTTAAAAATTTGTTATGCTCGCACTATTACTGCGATTGAAACATTAAGACCTAGCACTTATGGTTAGGTTCAGGCATAAAAACAATAATGACATACTTTTATACAGAATCATAAATGAACATCGACAAGCAATTATTTACTAAGAATATAACAAAAATGAATGCCAGCTTATGCTGGCACCTTCTTTTACTTTCCTTATTACTGATCCTATTTCAAGCTTTTCAAAGTGAATTATTATTCCAACGCAACAGCATTAATGAGGGTCAGCTCTGGCGGATATTAACGGGAAACTGGGTACACACTAACTACTATCATTTACTAATGAACCTGACAGGGTTAGGTTTTATCTGCTTATTATTCAAAGATCATTTCAGTATCAAGCACTTTTATATCTCGTTATTTATGACGACAATCGCAGTGGGCTTAGGCTTATATTTTTTTAGCCCACAGCTCATGTGGTATGCCGGATTATCTGGCGCTCTCTATGGCCTGTATATCATAGCCGCTAGTGCAGCACTGAAAAATAAAGACTATATCGCCAGCATACCCATTTTAATTGCTATCCCTGCCAAGCTAATCTGGGACTCCCAACACAACGACCTCATCGATAGCAGTGCCGAGTTAATAGGCGCACCTATTGCGACGGATGCACATATCTATGGGCTTATCGCAGGCATCATGCTGAGTATATTTTTTGCTTTAAGTGCAATCATTGTAAGTAGACGTTCGCACTAATCATGTTTGCTCATCTAGCTACATCAGTTTGCATACTTTGTAACGTGAGCACTAAAAGCTCATTGTGTTTGTGCACACGTTGTCTAAACGACTTACCTGTTACAAAACATAGCTGCCTTCAATGTGGCAATATTTTGCCTATTGAAACTCTGGAGCTATCTCTAAAACTTTGCGGAAAGTGTCAAACAAACCCACCCCCTATTGATAGAACATTCAGCTTATACGAATACAAAACACCTGTAGATCACCTCATCAAACAACTTAAATTTAAACATTCCATTATTACTGCAAATCTTTTGGGGAGACTAATGGCTCAGTCCATTATTCAACAAAATATCACACTCCCTGATGCAATCATCCCTATCCCTCTGCATAACAAACGTTTACGAATGCGTGGTTACAATCAGGCAATAGAAATCGCAAAGCCATTAGCTAAACAGCTCAAATTGCCATTATTAACTGATGCTGTGATACGCCTCAAACATACTCCTGCACAAACACGATCTAAAGCTAAAGAGCGCCGCCTCAACCTTCGCAATAGTTTTGGCTGCAAAACTATCCTTCCCTACGCAAGCATTGCCATAGTGGATGATGTGATAACAACAGGAACAACGGTTAATGAAGTTGCCAAAGTACTTAAAAAAAACGGTGTTCAGCAAGTTTATGCATGGTCATGTGCGCATAGTAAGCTAGCTTAAAGCAGGACTAAGCATCACCTCTAGAACATTGAAGACGTTTCATATAAAGTGAGGGAATTAATTTATTGAATAGAGTCACTCATGGTTCGTAGCATGACCGCTTTCGCACTAAAAGAAAGCACACAAGACACCCACCAATTAGCTTGGGAAATTCGCTCAGTCAATCATCGTTTCCTCGATATTAGCTTGGCGCTACCTGACAGCTTCAAACATTTCGAAAATGATTTTCGAAATGCACTAAAAAAACAACTCAAGCGTGGAAAGATAGAGGCTCGGCTTCGCTACACTTCAGACTCTAATCAAAAAGCAGAAATACAAGTCAATGAATCACGCGCACGCGCCTTAATTGTTGCCTGCCGTCAAATTGAAGCGATCGCTGATAGTACCGAGCCATTAAAAGCGGTTGATATATTACAATGGCCTGGCGTTGCCCATGAGACTGAACTTAATATTGATACTATCATTGCCGAAGCACGCATGTTGCTCGACGCCGCGGTTACAGACCTCTGCCAAAACAGAGAACGCGAAGGTAATGCACTAGCCGCACTCATAGACCAACGTTGTGACCAAATTGCAGAGTTAATTGTTAAAGTACGTAAGCGCCGCCCAAAGATATTAGAAGCATTGCGAGAAAAAACACTGCAAAGAATTGAAGATTTAGAAATCACTCCAGATACTAATCGCCTTGAACAAGAGCTGGTTATTCTCACTCAACGATTAGATGTTGATGAAGAGCTTGACCGCATTATGGCTCACCTAGATGAAATCAATCGCGTTTTAGAACGTGACGAACCCATTGGACGGAGACTGGATTTTTTGATGCAAGAGCTTAATCGTGAAGCAAATACTCTTGGGTCAAAATCTCATGACACTGAAACTACGCAAATTACCGTAGACTTGAAGGTTCTAATTGAGCAAATGCGCGAGCAGGTTCAAAATATCGAATAGCATTACTTCTCACAACAACCTCTCATCCAGAGATTCAAACACCTTAACGAATAGTGTAAGATACGTCATCCAACTTCTAAGGGCACAAATTACCCTTCATTTAGCTTAGGCAGGAAAGCAATACTCATGGGGCACAAAGATCATTACAAAACATTAGGAGTTGAACGCAAGGCTAGCGCTAAAGAAATAAAAACAGCTTATCGACAACTTGCTCGCAAGTATCACCCGGATGTTAGTACGGTATCTAACGCAGAAGAACGTTTCAAAGACATCAATGAAGCTTACGACGTGCTCGGTGATAATAAGAAGAAGAAAACATATGATGAGCAAGACTCATACTCAAGCCCCCATGGTGGAAATGGCGGATCAACTTCAGGCAATGGCTTCACCCCTCCTCCTGGATGGCAACCCGGCAACTTTGATGCCAACTTCTTCGAAGATATTATTCGAAAAGATAGACGCCGATCTAGCTCACATCAGGGAAACAGTGATTTCTTTGATAATATGTTTAGCTCAAATAAACAATCAGCACCCACTGGTAATGACCCACAAGTAGCAACTATTCCTCTATCACTTGAAGATGTATTTACTGGGGCTACACGTAAGATTCGCCTACCCGATGGTCGAAATATCCAAGTAAAAATTCCAAAAGGCATTATGGAAGGCCAAAAAATCCGTATCCCAAATGGTCCTGGTCGCCCTGAGCTACACCTCAAAGTTAAGCTCAAGCCACACCGCCATTTTAAGATGGATGGAAAAAATATCCTTTTGGAACTCCCCATTGCTCCTTGGGAAGCGGCACTTGGTTCTTTAATTACCGTCCCCACCTTAGAGGGAAATGTGAATCTCAGAATCCCTGAAGGTATTCAAACTGGAAAGAAAATGCGCTTGCAAGGACGAGGGTTACCCGGTGACCCTGTTGGAGACCAGCTCATTACGCTTATCATAATGACCCCGCCCGCGACAAAAGATAGCGAACGGAACCTTTATCGAACCATGGAGACTGAATTTGCATGGGATCCGCGTAGCGGAATGTTATAAAGAAACACTTTCTATCACTATTTATAGTTCAGTTATAGACCAGCTATAGTTCAAGTTTAGATCAGTTGTTTCTAAATATAGTAGGACAGCACCATGAAACAAAAACTAACCCTCCTAATATTCTCTGCAACTACCCTCTTGGGTCTGCTATTAGGCTTATCAGCCCTCGCTGTTGCTAAATTACCCCCCCAAATAAATGGCTCTCCACTACCTTCTCTAGCAGACATGCTAGAAAAAGTGACTCCTGCTGTTGTTAATATACATGCCGAAGGACGCCAAGTTGTTTATGACCCCGCCGCTTCAGACCCTCTATTAAGACGCTTTCTGGGCAACCAAATTCGTGAAAAAAGAACACGCGGCACGGGCTCTGGAATCATCGTTGACGCACGCCAAGGCTACATCCTCACTAATGCTCATGTTATTGCAGGTGCCGATAACATTACAGTCACCCTTAATGACAATCGCGAGTTTGTCGCAGAACTCATCGGCTCTGACCCCAAAGCAGATATTGCCGTTATAAAGATTGCAAACAAAAATCTCACCGCGTTGAAGATCACTGATTCAGACAAATTACGCGTGGGGGATTTTGTAGTCGCCATTGGCAATCCTTATGGTCTAGGGCAATCTGTATCATCAGGCATTATTAGCGCCCTAGGTCGAAACAATCTGGGTATTGAAGACTATGAGAACTTTATCCAGACTGATGCACCCATTAATCCAGGCAATTCAGGTGGCGCGCTCATCAATTTACGTGGTGAATTAATTGGAATCAACACTGCCATTCTTGGTGGGAAAAGCGGTGGCAATGTCGGCATAGGTTTTGCCATCCCCTCCAACATGGCCACTAACTTAATGGATCAACTGATTAACTATGGTCAGGTACAACGTGGGCATTTAGGACTTACTGTACAAAACCTAACTCAACGTCTAGCGAATGCACTCAATGCTCAGGTTAATCAAGGCGCGGTCATTAGTAGTGTCATCAGAGGCTCTGCCGCTGAGAAATCTGGCTTACAAGAAGGCGATATTATTACTCATGTTAACGGAGCAACTATTTTAAATGGAGGAGATGTTCGTACTCGTATCGGAAATCTTCGCGTTGCATCTAGAGTAGATTTAAAAATAATCAGAGATGGAAAACCTCGAAATATTACAGCGGTAGTTGGGGAAAGTCTTTCACAGCCTGTCGCATTACCTGTGTGGCAAGGATCAAATGGAAATGGCTATTAATTTCAGGATTGCTATCTATAAGTAGCAGATAACACACGGGTTTTTTGGTTATTTTTGCCTAGGGGAAGGTAGCGATGGATTTATTTTAGGCAAAAAAAACCCCGGCCAAACAGGGGGTCTAAAAGCCGGGGTATAAAACAACAAATTTGGATTGGGGACACCAAATCTGTCATCACCAAGAGAGGCAGTAGCGCCGGGCTTAAGCACTACGTTACTAGGGCTTCTCTATCTGTGATTCCTTAATGTAACCTTAACGGCTACCGGATGAAACAATTATAGTTAATAAATAATAAAGAGCAAGGTTTTGTTCATTTTTCTTTTGCTATTGTCTATTATCTTTACTGAATGGCTTAAGAAAAGGGCTTAGATAGGATGCAAATCAGGTTCACTTGAATGTATTCAACTAGATTAGATTAGTAACAACCTAAATTTGAATGCATTACTTTGGATTATTAACCTAAATTCCTCAGTTGACGCCCAGTAAAACTGTAAATCAAGGAGGATGGTGATTTTTCTTGCTTAGAGGATGATTCTACTTATAGACGAGGGATAACGTACGGAGTCTCAAGAAAAGAGCTAGCGTAATAAAATGGAGCAACTGGGCAGTGTTTGCCACTACCCAGTTTTAAATAAGGAGGTATCAATCGTTATCTAGCAAGCATAACAAGTAATACTAAGAATATCGCACTTCCCATAAGGGCTTTTACGATAGGAGGAAGCTCTGTACAAACTTCCTGATTATGTGTTTTAGAACTTACTTCTATTCCAAGCAAGTTCTTTAATATGCATTTCATTTTAGATTCCTGAAATTATTAAAAATAATTCTTTAGTGAAATCCTAGCGTGTTCTTTATAAATACTACATTAGCGTTTTCTTATATATTAAATGTTAGCAAAGGTGTTTGCTTATCGCAAGTATTTATATTTTTCGCAGACAACCGGCATAGTTTCCCTGATATATTTTCCAGATATCTCTTTTATTATCATCACTCTATTTACTGATAATAAAATAGACATTATTGGTTAGTACCTTATAATCAGCTACTTCCTCCCCTAATTTGGTTATTTGTTGAACTATGTTTGACCGAACTGAACACAACAAACCTCTATTATTTATAGCTCTCCTGCCTGCATTCCTCGTCGCGCTTGGCATACTTTATGTACAAGTCATCAGCCCTAAGCTATCAGTAGCGCATACAGAGCCATACCAAGCAAACATTGAAATCATTTTTCCAGCCACAAACAATGCATTATCACCCTTAGGCATTAACACCAATGAAGTCACTGAAGAGGATACTAGCCTGCCTTATGTAGACTTGTTTAGAAGCTCTATTCCTTTCGTTGAAAACAAAGAATTATCATCAGATGGCGTGGACTATGATGAGAACGGCTGGCCAAAGAACCTTCATGGTGGCTACTCAGGCACAAAATTTGTAGGAAAAATGCCATCGGATGCATTACCTCAAGGCGATTACACCGTACTTTATGAGGGACGAGGCGAGATTGTTTATGGCCATGATGTGCTTTTAGTGAGCCATACCTCAGGCAAAGACATCATTCGTTTTAAAGCAGATAAAAATCAGCTCATCAATGCTAGCTTAACCATCTCTAAAACCGACCCTGACAACTATATTCATAATATTCGAGTACTCATGCCAGGCGGCATCTGTCAGGGTGCCCCATTTAGCCATGTTAATAACTCTCAGGACTGTACTTCACCCGTCAATTTCCTGTCTATCGCTAAACACTACCGCTCTATTATTTTCAATCCTGACTACTTGAGTTTTATGAAGGACTTTAGCGTGATTCGCTTTATGCCTATGTCAGGGATTACCCGTAACCCTGCACAACACTGGCAAGAACGCCCAAATCTACAAGAAGCTAGCTGGGGAGGGACTTACGGTTCACGAGGTACGCCATTAGAAATACAAGTAGAGCTAGCTAACCGGCTACAAGCTCGCCCTTGGTTTAATGTTCCGCATGGAGCAGACGATCATTACATGAGATCTTTCGCTGACTTTATTCATAAAAATCTGTCAAGTGACCTTAAGCCTTATATCGAATATACCAATGAAGCATGGAATTCAAATTTTATTCATAGTGAATACACCCAAAAAATGGGGATTGCAGAAGGCCTAGACATCAATGCTATGGAAGCCGGCTATAAGTTCTATGCCCAACGTTCGGTTGATTTTTTTGAAATATTTGAAAATATCTATGGCTCTACAGAAAACTTTACGCGAGTTATAGGGGGCTGGGATACCCGAACAGATATTAGCGCCAAGATTCTAAGCCATAAAAATACCTATCAACATGTTGATGCTCTGGCGATAGCACCTTATATAGGTGGAAATATTGAAGGCTTTAGAGAATCTAAAACGGTAGATGATATTTTTCACTTACTAACGAATGAAACGTCTTATCGCTCATTACCTGAAATAGCTAATGATATTAAGCGGCACGGGAAGCTAGCTCGTAACTTTGGAGTAAAGCTGATTGCTTATGAAGGTGGACAAGGGCTTGTAGATTGGGCAACACGACTTCCTGAGCAACACCCCAACCCGCTCTTTTTTGCAGCGAACAGGGACCCTAGAATGTCGGGGATTTATACAGATTTACTGCGTGAATGGCGAGAGGCAGGTGGTGAAACCTTTGTTATGTTCTCTGCTCCTCGCACCTGCCAATGGTTTGGCTGCTGGGGACTTAAAGAATATATTACTCAACCTACCGAAGCCGCCCCAAAGTACGCAGCAAGTAAACAGTTCATCCAACAAAATCCACCTTGGTGGAATAATGATAGATTAGAGAAGCCCGAACCCGAAAAGATTAAGAAGCTTATTCCAACTACTAGCCCCGACACAGCGCGTATTGTTATTAGACCCGCTACCATCGACCCGGAAGCCTTTTTTCGACTGGACAACCCACGGTCATTACATATGATGCTTGAAGGTGAGGAGTGGATAAAGCAGGATATTTCAGGAAAGTGGCAGGCTAAGTGGGACTCACAGAACCTCTATTTAACAGTAAAAGTATATGATGACATACTGGTTTCTGATTCGAATAATCCTACTGATGATGATTCCATTGAGTTTTTTATTGATGCCGATAATAGCCGCAAAGGTAAATACGACAAAATCAATGACTTTCATTATATTTTTTCTTGGAACAGTGATCATATTACCTATCTTGGGCCCCATTCACCAAAAAACGCCTCCACTGACTTCCCTGTTGAAATGGCAAAAACAGCTGACGGATACCTACTTAATGCTACTATCCCTTGGTCTATTCTTCGTATCAAGCCAAGGATATCACGCAGGATAGGTATAGACGTTATTGTGAATGACGATGACGACGGAGGTAAGCGCGATGGTAGAGTCGCCTGGGTTTCTGCAGATAACACAACACACACTAATCCAAGATCTTTTGGAGTTGTGTTGATAAGTGGCAGATAATGCTTCTTGTGGATGAAGGGACCGAGTGATTGTTTTTTAATCATACAACAGCTTATGTATCAATAATTTACCTTAATCAATACCCATTATGCCCCCATAGATAAGAAAAAGTTGCCCCTATAGTCCAACTCCTGTAAATTCCGCCTTCCATAATTATATTAGCGAATGCTAATTTGAGAAACTATGAACATCAATGTTAGTAAGTTAGTGGGTACTCTTTTATTCACTCTTTTACCACTATCCATAGTAATGCAGACCACCGAAGCTGCTACTGTGGGGAAAACAACACATAAAAAAAATAAGAAACGTTCAATTGGCTGCGATAGCTATTCCAAAAGCAAGCTACTAAAAAAAGCAGACAAATATCAGCACCTCATTACTCAAGCCTCACAAGACTATAGAGTTTCAGCTCACCTGATTACCGCAGTCATCACAGTAGAATCTTGTTTCAGACCGAAGGCACGTTCATCTAGTGGCGCAGCAGGCCTTATGCAACTAATGCCTGCCACCGCAAGACGTTTTGGCACGACCAATCGCTACAACACTAAAAACAATATTAAAGCAGGCACCAAATACTTAAGCTTTTTATTACGAAGATTTGATGGCAATGTGCTACTGGCAGCAGCGGCTTATAATGCAGGAGAAGGCGCTGTTGATAAACACAACGGAGTACCACCTTACAAAGAAACTAAAGCTTATGTACGGAAAGTACTTAATGCTTATCGTAAGCTCTCTGCAAGCTCACAACGTACAGCAAAAAGAAGTACTAAAGCCTCGCAGCCTGCGCAAGCACGGACACGTGCTTGGTATATAAAGCAATACGAATACAAGCGCCGTAAGCATGCTAAACGCGGGTTAAATTTAACGACACATGAAATAAAGCAGGTGAACCACTTGCTTCGTCATGATAAAGGTATGAAGCCTGCTTTATCATTTAAGCAGTTCTTATAAAGAGCCGTTAAAAACTTGCTCACATAAAAAAGCCTCAGTGTGTTAAGACATCCTGAGGCTTTTTTATGTGATGAATATTGGAAACTAGGCTAGCTATCCTGACTCTGCTTCTCTACTTCCTCATGAACCTTTTTCATATCAATGTCTTTTACCTTCGCAATGACATCATCCAATTGCGGCCCACTGAGCATTCCAGCCTGAGAGAACAATACGACTTGTTCACGGAAAATCATTAATGTGGGAATAGAACGAACTTGAAAATGAGCACCTAGTGCTTGCTGCTCTTCAGTATCTATTTTACCAAAAACTATGTCTTCATGCTTTTCAGATGCTTCCTCGTAGATGGGTGAGAAAGATTTACAAGGACCACACCATTCTGCCCAAAAGTCGACAATGACGATATCGTTATTATTAATCGTATCTTCAAAAGTTTCTTCCGTAATGTCTACTGTTGCCACAAAGTGCTCCTTAGGTTTGATATAGCTCACAAATATATGGCGTTTCTAATGTCATGACAAGAAAAAACTAAAAAAGTAGGTGTTTATAAGGGTGGGATAGCAATATCAACACTCATAAAGATGAGTTTTCACCTTTTCCCCATACTTTTAGTAACTGTTGGGGAATAGATAAATGATCTAATATTCGAGCTACCATAAAATCCACCAAATCATTAATAGACTCTGGTTGATGATAAAACCCAGGATTAGCCGGCATAATAATCGCTCCCATTCGAGTTAAACTCAGCATATTTTGTAAATGAATTTCTGAAAAGGGAGTTTCGCGTACTACCAGAATGAGTTTCTTCCGTTCCTTTAATGCAACATCTGCTGCTCTTTCTAATAAGTTTTTACTGCTACCTACCGCAATCGCTGACAGAGTTCCTGTGGTACAAGGGCACACAACGGTCGCGTCAGCTACACCAGAACCACTGGCTATTGGCGCCATCCACTGCTCACGCTCGAATACCTTTAGCTGCCCGTCTGTCGTCTTGTAACGTTCAGTAAAAAAAACTTCAATATCACTCGCCCGAGAGGGAAGTTTAATATTAGTTTCCATATTAATGACGATTTGAGCTGGGCGAGAAATCAATAGATAGACTTGAATATTGGCTTTAATCAGCTCTTCCAGCAATCGCAAGCCATAGTCGGCACCCGATGCTCCCGTCATAATTAAAGTAACTGTCTTTGTGCTGCTCATATCATGAGTTCTCTTCTAAGGCTTGAAGCATCTTTTCATGAATTCCAGCAAAACCGCCGTTACTCATAATCAAAACATGACTAGCGGAACTATCCTTACTAACCGTTTCGACTATCTCATCTATCTTATTAAATAATCGAGCTTTATCCCCCAACGCATTAATCACTCCCCCCATATCCCAATCCACATCTGCAGGTTGATAGAGTAGAACCTCATCGGCTTCTGCTAGAGAAGCTGCTAGTTTTTCTTTGTGTACGCCAAGGCGCATCGTATTAGACCGCGGCTCTAGAATAGCGGTGATTTTTTGCTTACCTACATTTTTTCTAAGACCGTCTAGCGTAGTACTAATCGCAGTAGGGTGATGTGCAAAATCATCATAAACCCTTATATTATTAACAGTACCACGCAACTGCATGCGGCGCTTCACGCCTTTAAACTCAGCAAGTGCAGCTATCGCGTG
>JAZGES010000269.1:0-6431 GCA_036478935.1 Thiotrichaceae bacterium | reverse complement strand
TTAGTACTTACTCACTTTCTTGTTCTAGCAATGTCTCTAACTCGCCTTTCCGATTTAAAGCAGCCAGATCATCATATCCACCCACATGCGTCGTACCAATGAATATTTGTGGAACACTAGTTCTTCGAGAGCGACGCTCCATTTCTTTACGCAGCTTTCTATCAGAGTCTACGCGCAACTCCTCATAAGTAATGCCTTTGCTTTTCAATAACTTTCTTGCTCGCATGCAATAAGGACAAAAAAGCGTGCCATACATAATAACGCTACTGCTCATATTATTGGTCATTCCTGAAGTTATTCATAACTAAACTATCACTCCAAACCTATCACAACTACCCCAACTATCTTTTAGCTAATGGTAAGTTTGCAGACTCCCAAGCGATAATGCCTCCCGCCAAGTTTGATACATCTTCAAAACCTTGTTTGGCTAGGGTATTACAAGCATGAGCAGAACGACTACCACTGCGACAGTACACTAGCACAGGGTCATTCTTACGTTTTTCAAGTTCATTTAGGTGTGAATTAAGCTGAGAGACTGGAATATGCCTTGCGCCTTTTATGATGCCACTATCAAGTTCTTTATCTTCTCTTACATCAAGACAAAAGACATTGTCATCATTAAGTAGTCGAACCGCTTCATTAACACCTAGTTGCTTATATTTACGGTTTAACCTGGCAAACTCTGACCAAATGATAAACCCCAAAACACCTAAAAAACCGAAAACAAGCAAAGGATGGGAGCGAGCGAACTCTAAATATTCAGGCATGAATTTAAATCCATTTATATAATAAAGAGCATAAGATATACATGCTAGTAGCGTCCGTAAACCCTAAACCGGACTTTATTTGCAATATTGCTTAAAAAAAGGATTTTTTAAAGCAATATAAGTATTGAAATGATCTATGACTAAGTAACAACCATAGATTCAAGAGAATTATAAAGGAGTGGCTGGACAGAAAACTTCTTGCATCATACTAACTAATTTCAATATGCGCCTATCGCCCACACTATAGAAAACACGGTTAGCATCTTTACGTGAAGATAACACACCTTTATCGCGTAAGATTGCAAGGTGCTGAGAGATATTGCTCTGAGAAGTACCAACGATATCTACTATCTCTTGAACACTAACTTCATTATCACCAAGAACACAAAGTATTTTAAGACGCAAAGGATGTGAGATTGCTTTCAATGATCGAGATGCACGTTCCACATCTTCGTCTTTAGCCAGAAGCTGTGAAGTAACAGAACAACCTGTTTCTCCCAGATTAGAATATTCCATGTTAGCCATGCGCGATAGTCCTAGTAATATTAGTATACAGGTATAATATAATATACTTACCTAGTAATGTCACTCATTAACTTACTGCCACCGAACTATGCAACTCTGCAATGTAAAGCCAACAAATTACCTTGGCACTCGTAAGACTTGTCCAATTAAAACAACATTTGGATCTATAATTATGTCTTTGTTAGCTTCATACAAACGAACATAATTATAGCCATCGCCATACACACGTAGCGCTATTCTATAAAGTGAATCACCTTCTATTACCGTCACCGTCTCTGGCAATACAACCCTAGCTGGACGACTAGCCGTAATAACTTTTACTGGTTCTTTCTTTGAGGCCGGCTCAGATTTCTTCAATGATGCAGCATAATCCTCTGCTTCTTTCTGTTGAGCCTGTACATAATCAATAGTTGTATCTTCTTTTGACTCCGCGCTAGCTCCCAATAGCTTAGTTAAAGACTTTGAAGCTTTATCTACGTTATCTGCCGCTACCGTTTCTTCTTCAGGTGCAGAAAGATCAGACATCGCCGCACTAACAGCAGAACGAAGATCATCCATTTTCACGCCATCCAATAATGCTGAAGAAACTAGGCTTTCTAGCTTCTCTTCAGTTTCTTTCTCACTGCTTTCTTCAGAATCTCCCAATATTCCAGATAATTTTTTTGCAACCGCTTCCGATAGAGTATCAATATTTGTATCACCGGAAGGCTTAACATCTGGCTCTATTTCATTGGGTTTGACAGGCGTCACTTCTTTCATATTGGTTTGATCAGCTTCAGCGCTTAAAGCATCCAAAATGGCATCATTAGAACTTTTCTCTGCCTGTACCAAGCCGCTAAACCCAATTAGTGATAGTAACAAAGCACCTTTCATGAACTTATTTTTTTTCATAATATCTCCTAAGGTGTAACCGTGGTTAAGCCAAGCTGCTGCCAAGATTGCATTCCAGAGCGATACCAAAATAGCTTATCTTCAGGATAACCAAGCTTAGATAAATTTCTAAGCGCTTTGGGTGATTGCCCACACCATGAGCCATTACAAAAAAGCATCAACTTACGCACATTAGCAAAGTCCCAATTACCTTTCTTCTCTGTTGCCCCCAATAGCTTTAGAATTTTAACAGTATGCTTGCTATCCAAGCCTTTACTTAAAACAGTAAACGGGATATTGACTGACCCTGGAATCGTTCCTTTTTCAAACCAAGCTGGCATTCTTGCATCAATTAGCAATCCTTCATTGTTCTTTACTTCGTTTTCTAGGAATTTAAGTAACTCAAGCTCTCCTATAGTCTTGATACCCGGCGATAGCTCAATAGGATTGATACAAAAAGGAGGGCATACACGTGATGTCTTAGAGAAGCTATTAGTCAGTTTGTGAGCTGTATCTTGATTCCGTTCAATCCTGACAGTCTTGCCATTATGCTGCACATCAAGATACGGAATATCTGATGTTATCTTGACCTTATTGTCAACGCCAGAAGTCTCTGCTTGAGAAGCTATAGGTGACAGAGTCAATACAATTGTTAAGATTGCACCCCAGCCAATAGAATGTGTAAGTTTACTGTTGTATTTCATGCTTTCATCGCTCCAAATTGTTACTTATTTTGGCTCATTTATTCTGAGCTTCTTCAGATTTATTTATTTTACTTTCTACCGCCTGCTGAATCTCCTCTTGCACGGAGTCATCAATCACACCTTGAATTGAATTTTTCAAGTCATACAAGCTATTCGTTGTTTCTTTAACTTCGGCTACTGCTGGCGGAGGCGTTGTAGCTGTAGTAACTGCTTCAATAGGTGATTTATTGGATGTAGGTAGTGTTTCACCTAATTTTGGGTAAAACCAATACAGACCACCTGCAACTAATACAAGCACCAGAACTGCAATCAACACTTTATTCATAATCAAAACCTATCGTGATCGTTTCATTAATATCTTCATTGACTTACGAAGTAACTCGATCGAGTGCGCAACATCACCCACTTCATCTTTTGAATCCACGTCAATAGGCGTATCCATATCACCGGCACTTAGCTTTACTACCTTATCTTTCAAACTAACTAACGGACGTGTTATAGAGTTCGATAAAGTGACCGCCAATAGCAAAGTTAGTAGCAACGCTGCCAGACCTATCCCTAAGAATATAAGTAAGTAGTCCTTTAAAGGCTTAAATAAAACATCTTTTGATTCAATACTAAACAGCGTGCCTAAAGCATGGGTTTTATGCTGAATCTCAATAGGGTTATAAACCAAAATATCATTTTCAGTTTCGATATAGTCCAGCTTCTTTGCTTCCTTCATATGCTTCACAAGCTCAGCTTTCTCTTTAAACAAGTTTCCGCCCGAGCCTAAATCTTGTTCACTACCCCATGCTTTACTTTCATCTGGATGGTAGTAATAAAAACCCTGCTGATCAACAAACAATAGCTGCTCTCCCTGCCTGCCTTCTTCCTTAATGATATTAATTAATTTATTGGCATCGACATTTAGTACAACAATGCCTTGTAAGGAATTGCCTTTATCAAAAACAGCCGTGGCAAAACGAATAGTCGGCTGAAAGGGCTTAATCACTTCACCTTTCTCACGATTTAAATCTAGTGATGAAATAAATAGCTCGTCTTTAGCAAGCTCTAAAGTCTTAGTAAAATAATATCTTGAGGATTTATTTTGCAAATGTGTATCTGAAACATTACTAGATCGGTCTTCGGCTCTATCAATACGGACAACTTCTTGTCCACTTGTACTGATAAACCTGACTTGTTTATATATTTTCTTCTGTTCCGAAAATTTCTTCAGACTTGATCTAAGGTTACTTAAAAGCAAACGCTGAGTTCGACTACCTTCTGACTCGGTAGAAGATAAGAACAAGTGCAATGCATTAGAATCGCGCAAGAAAAAAGTGTCACTTTCAACACTACTCAATAGATTCTCAATACGCTCTTGAATTAAACTTACTTTATTAACGTGTGAAGCTAATACATTTTCACGCAGAACCTTGGAAGTTGAATACAAACTATAGCCACCAATAAGAAGGGTGGGCACCAGTGTTACTATGATCAACACCAGTAACAATTTATTTCTTATTTTATTCATATATCCTCTCGCCCCTTTTACTCATTCCATTAATGCACTTATCTATACTTTCTTACTGTTGTAGCGTTCAAGTAAAGGTCTCGTTTCACCCTACAACCAGCTTAATTTGCTGAGCAAACCTTTCTTTTTCATCATCAGAATCTAGTTCTTTTTGAATCAGCTCCACTAAGAAGCCTAAATTCTCTTTGTTCTGTACATACTTCTGCTTCCACTCATCAACACAGTCCTCGACAACAAAGCGAGCTGCTGGGCCTAAAAAAGAAGTCAGGACAGCAGAATATTGATCCAAAATACCCAAAATTGAGCTTTCAGTAGGAACAACCAATGCTGTCGATGCAGAGATTCCTGATGTCGCCGCTACTTCCAAAGCTTGGGCTTGTGCTTCTAACGCTAGTCTCTTTTTTTCCTCTTCAAGAAGATGTCTGATTTTTGCTGAAGCGGACTTTATTCCCATATGGATAAGCGGAAAATTTATTTTCTTTTCAGTGAGCAGCACTGCGAAATGTGCTTCATGCAATCTAAATGCAGCTAGATACTGATTGCCGATTGAGAAATACATTTCATTATGCGTCTTTTGTATTGACTCAAGCGCACTAAACGTTTGCTCAATAATTTCAGCAGTCTCTATCATTGATTCATTTTTATCGACAGGAAAAGAAGAAGCTAACTGCTCTCCATCCTTATAGAGACAGGCATAATGCACGCCTCTCAACCCACTAATATTTGCAACTATTTGATCAAACATTTTTCATTACTCTGATAATCATATCCATTGCAACATGTCTTCAATCTGCTGACTTAATGCGGGTACCGATGTTTTATGTAAAGAAGTCACTCCCAATGAGCGCTCATCCTCAACAAACACGGTTAAGTTGTCATCGTTGGTTCCCCTTAGCATAATACGATGAATTTCCCCCAAATTCGCAGCATCCTGTATGGATGGAGTAATACCCGATAAAAAAGCAATAAACTCATTCAAATCTTCATCTAATACAGTAGAGTCAATAAGTTCACCCATATCATTTGCCAATGACACACCGGTAACGCCATTAATTTTGGCTACAGCCGCCATCGACTTTTCGGTTAGCATAATCTTTGAGCTAGACTGCTCGGGCGTAGAAGTAACAGCTGGGATGACTTCACCTTCATCAGGCATCACTTCAGCTTGAACCTCGATTACAGAGTCGACAACTACTGGATTAACAACAGCTACTTTCCCTACATCATCTTTACTATCACTATCCGCAGCTTTGTCCACCAGCTTACTAACTAACTGATGAATATGCTCTTTATTTCGCGCATCAACCATCACCACTTCAGCATCTAAATTCTGTTCTTTAACCCAACCAATGTACGTTTCAATGTCAGGATCATTTTTAATATCTGACCGCGTTACACCAATGATAAATGGAACTCCGTCGATGAGGTCACGAAACTGGTTGGTATAATAAATAAGATCACGGAAAGGGTAATTGCGGCTATTATCTAGTAATAGCACTAAGCCATGCGCCCCCTCTGAAATAATCTCCCACATGAAATCAAAGCGCTCTTGCCCTGGCGTTCCATAAACATGTGCAACATCGTCTTCACTGAGCTTAATCACTCCATAGTCTAAAGCAACTGTTGTGGTTTTTTTTCTTTGGCTCGTCGTCATATCTGACACAGGTGCATCTGTCTTTAATGCTTTTTGATCTGTTAAAGAGTTAATCGCAGTGGTTTTTCCAGCCCCTACTGGCCCTGTAATGATGATTTTGTATCTCAACTTGGATATTCCTATGCAGATGATGTACGAGATTTATAAGACGATAAAAATTAACCCTCACTAGTACTTGAGGTTGAATAGTTATTTTACTTAATCAGTTTAGCCCTTCCAAACTGGCACTCTTTTTTAACAATCTTTAAATCTATTTCTAGTTATTATCGGCTTGAAGCCAATTTCATTAACAATTATCAATGTGTATTAACACGCTCTATGGTATAGCAAGATCCCCTTTTGATCAAAATTATGCCTACCAAACGTATTTAAGCAAGAAAGTCAGATAGATAAAA
>JAZGES010000268.1:0-4149 GCA_036478935.1 Thiotrichaceae bacterium | reverse complement strand
CAGGTGGTAGTTACAATCCTCTAACTAACCTAGATACTGAAAACAGTATGGCAGAAATATTAAAGCTTAAAGGTTATGAGCCAGCATCTTTAGATCTTTTTCAAAGAGCTGCTTTTTAAGATTAGTAGGCATGGAATAGAACTGATGAGTACGGTGTTTACGCCATATTGGCTTTACACCTGATTTTCTCCTTGCCTACATTTTCAGAACCACGACTTTAGTCGCGGGCTACATTTCTCTTTTTTATCGAGACTGTCTCCGGTACGACTGAAATCGCACTTCCTATAATGTGAGATATTAGGAGGCTTTAATTACTTTTCTTCATCCTTTCTGCAATAGTATCTGCTACTTTATCTCGTAAATATATGGGCTGTGCTTGTTCAACGGGCAATACATTGCCTTGTTGGAACTCATAAGACGCAAGCTGAGCAATAAACTCAGCTGAAGGTGTTAGCTCAGGATAAATTTGTTTGAGATGCTCCGTTGCCTTACTTTGTAGTTCGTCACGGTAAGCTTCCCAGCCAGAGCCAACGCCTATCCAGCTTTCGTTGAGAATAGGTTCTATTTTTTCTGGCAATATAACCTGTTCGTTACCACTAAGACTCGCCCTACCCTCAACAATTACATATTTTCCCCAGTACACTTCATTGATACGAGCATCTAGTGCTACCAATATATTGTTTGCATTGTATTGTTGGTGACTTTGCTGTGCCATAGCAGCTAGTGTTGAAATAGGAATGACAGGCAAATCTGCTGATAATGCAATACCTTGGGTCACACCGGCTGCAATACGCAATCCCGTAAAGGCACCGGGGCCTTGTCCAAAAGCTATCGCATCCAACTCTGTTGTCTTTAATTGGGCTTTTGCCATCAGCCGTTCTATCATCGGCAAAATCAATTGCGTATGTTTTCTGGGTGCTAGTTCATATTCGACGGCTACTTCATTATCTATCAGTAATGCTGCTGAGCAGGCATCGGTTGCTGTTTCTATGGCTAGTATCTTCATTTATTCTTACCTGCATCTGCTACCACTTCGCCGCTATCATTTTCTGCATCCTGACTTTCATTGTCACTTTCCTGCCCGCTTTCATCACCATCTTTAAGTGCGAAGAAGCGTTTTACTACATCAATTTTTTGGGTGCGCGGTATGCGTGGCAGGCTTTCTAAAAAGACTTTGCCATAGCTTTTGGTGCGTAATCTTGGATCACATACAACCAGTACGCCGCGATCACTATGGTCTCGAATCAACCGACCTACACCCTGCTTCAAAGTGATAACAGCTTGCGGTAATTGGTAGTCGTAGAATGGGTTACCATTATTAGATCGTATTGATTGAATTCTAGCTTCCATCACCGGATCATTAGGAGCAGCAAAAGGAAGCTTGTCGATGATGACACAACTCAGTGCATCGCCTCGGACATCAACCCCTTCCCAGAAACTCCCTGTTCCCATCAATAATGCATTGCCTTCTTTACGAAACTGTTCAATCATCTCATGTTGGGTAGCCTCACCTTGCACTAATATCTTTCGATCTGTGACAGATTCTTTAATCATTTCTGCGGCTTTATTCAATGCAAAATAGCTAGTGAAGAGCATAAAGACTCCTCCTTTGCAGGCATCTATAACAGGTAAAGAGGCTTCAACTACAGCTTCTACAAAATTGTGTTGTTGGGGTTCCGGCATATTCGGAGGTGCATACATCAACGAATGATGCCAATAATCAAAAGGGCTATCTAGCTGCAATTCATCCGCATCTACGATCCCCATGCGTTCACTAAAATGTGAAAAATGATTATCTACAGCCAAGGTTGCAGAGGTGAAAACCCATGCACAGGGCATACCTTCCATTTGCTTTTTAAATTGATCAGCTATATCTAAAGGTGTTGAAACGAGGGTGAATGAACGGGTAAACGTTTCATACCATTGCACTGCATTTTCAGTTGGCTTTTGCATCTGGTGCAAGCGATACAATAAGGTATCTAAACGCTCATGACAGGTTTGTAAACCTTTACTACGCTCATCCAAAGCAGTTAATTGTTTGGCGATATCTTCCATCACCGCTTCAAGGTTAGCTATTTCTGTTTGTATGGCAGGTTTAGAACTGATCTTATACCAAGGCTCGCGCAAGCCTGGTTTATCCATTGCTAAACGTAAATCCTGTACTACTTTATCCATTTCTTGCGAGGCTTCACGTAACTTCGGCATATCACCTAGCGTCATGGTTTCTGCAAGTATATCGCGAGCTAATTCTCGCACTTGCCGGCTGGCAAACATTTCGCTAAAGAAGTTAGATGCTACATCGGGTAACTGATGTGACTCATCTAGAATAATCGTATTCGCGCTAGGTAATAACTCCCCAAAACCTTCATCTTTCAATGCCATATCAGCAAAGAATAAATGATGATTAACCACTACAACATCAGCTTCTTGTGCTTTTCGACGTGCATTAGCCACAAAGCATTCACCATAATCAGGACAATCTGCACCTAAGCAGTTGTCCGTTGTTGAAGTCACACTTGACCAGACTTCAGCATCATCAGGCACATGGGTTACTTCGGCAATCTCGCCCATTTGTGTCATCGTTGACCAATCATCAATTCGATGCAAATAGCTCACAGAACGGCGATCTCGAAATTGCCCATCATGAATTGCCTGCTTCAGCCTATAAGTGCACAAATAATTAGCACGACCTTTTAATAAAGCCAATTTTGCGCTGGTTTGAAAGGCTTTTCTAACTAAAGGTAAATCTTTGAAATATAGCTGATCTTGTAGAGTCTTCGTTCCAGTAGAAATAATAACTTTACCGCCCGAAGACAAGGCAGGCACAAGATAGGCAAAGGTTTTCCCCACGCCTGTTCCTGCTTCAATAATAGCTGCTTTATATTTCTGAATCGCGCTACCCACTGCTGCTGCCATCTGCTGTTGCTGTGGGCGTGGCGTGAAACCAGAGATTACCTTGGAAAGTGGCCCTGTATCGCCGAACAAGGCTTCCCAATTAATAGTTTCACCACTCGAATCACTATTGCTTGGGTTGCTAGGGGTAGGGGTAGGGGTATTATGGGTGGGTTTGGTCATATCGAATCGCTTCTTTTAAGGATCTGATATTCCCTGATCGCTTGCTGGCAGATTTGATCAATTGCCAGTTTAATTTTTCCAATGGACTATCTGCCGCCGTATAGATATTGGATTTTTTTGCCATGGAAATAGCCGTTGCATCTTTGCCTTCATTGTAATTAGCTTTAGCCAATTGATGCCAAATCGCTGGATTACGTGGCTCAATACGCAACGCACGTTCTAGTTTGTTAATAGCGGCAGCATTACGTTTAACTGCCATCTCAACTTTAGCCTGCGTAATTAAGCTTTTCACCGCCGCAGAGGTCGGGACATTACTACTAGGAGCGCTTCTTTGCTTCGTAGATGCCGTTCGTTGAGGGACATCATCATAGGGGTTTTTCCCTTGCTCTGGCTCCACAACAGGTGCCTTCACAACAGGCAACTTCGGTTTAGGTTTAACGACAGATTTAGTTATTACAGGTTTGGGCACTGATTTGGGTATGTAAGCCGGCCTAGTCGGTTTAGGTTGATGAGCGGGTGGATAAGCACGCGCTGGAGGCTCGATCACCGTACAAGATGCCAAGATCATCATGCTAAATAAGCCTATAGCCAAGCCCAGCAACTTTTTAATTGTAGTAAAGTTTGTAGCTGTATTTCGATGCATTGTATTCATTTCTGCCATATTCATTATCATCATTATTAGTCTGATCTAGACTACCCTAGTTGTATCACTATTGGGCAGTTCTATTGTCCAAGTCCTTTCCAAATAGGCCTATCGGTAGATGGTGCAGCTCTAGATGGAGCAGACGGCGTTGAAGGTCGAATAACGGGTGCCGGCGCACAGTGCCTTTTCCGCTTAGGTATATTATTTTTGGAAAAAGGCAGCGATATAGGGCTACCACAACGACTATTATATAACTGCCCTGAGTCCTTATCTATCTTGATCCAGCGAATACCTTTAGGTTTTTTAGGTTTAAACGGCTTGGTAGGTAATATACGAATCATATCAGCCCACACACGCAATGCTCCAGATCCCCCTGTCAAACTAGTCGGTTTATTATCATCTCTACCGACCCAAACAGTGACCACATGCTG
>JAZGES010000267.1:0-4871 GCA_036478935.1 Thiotrichaceae bacterium | reverse complement strand
CAGTATTAATACAGGGCTAATTTCTGATCTACAAATTAGTAATGGGAGCAAGGTTTTTCTCGGATCAACCACTGTAGCAACAGAAGCCGGTCACCTTAAGGCATTTGCAGTGGATGCTTCGGGCATTCCTTCTACAAGCGCCTCTTGGGATGCTGCGGATCAAATGACTACGGTTGAACGAGATGCTCGTCTGCATTCCAGTGATGACAGTGACGATTTGATTTTATTTGCAAGTCTAGATGACGACGCTTTTGATACCAACGGCCTACCCACGGTCACTACGATTAAGAGTACGATTAAAACCGCCACACTAGGTGCGCTCTCTGATAATAGTAGCCTTGCTCTAATCGACGGTAGCAGAAATGTATTCACCTACCTGAGTGATTCGTCTTATCGTTCATTTATCACGTCTAATGATACGAGTCGTGCTAACCGTACAAAGCGCGTGTTGGCAAGTAGCAACGATGGATTTTTATATGCCTTTAATCAAAGTGATGGTGATTTAGGTTGGGGTTGGATGCCACGCAGTTTAGTAGAAGGTTTAAAGTACCCTGCTACCTTCAGCGATTATCATTACATGCAAGGAGAAATTGATGTACTTGACCTTAAACACTCTGGAAGTTTTAGAAGCTATGTTATCGGTAGTTATAAACAAGGGCTAGGACAATATGTATTACGCCTAAGCAATGACACTGCCAGTAATTTAGATGCTGTCATCTGGGATGTTGATCATAGTGCGACTGAAACCAGTGTGCCTAATCAAGGTAAACGTGCTTATTTTGAAGATGGAAATGATGCCAGCTACTCAGCCTATGTCACATCAGGGGCTTCAGCCAATAGCTCTACTTTACATATTCGGAGTTTAACCAATACCATAGCACTAGCGATACCGTTAACCTTTAATGCAACATCTACCGCTTATGTCATGACCGATGTAGGCAGTACCACAGCAAAAAGTATTTATCTCGGTGATGATGAGGGCAACATTTACTCTGCTAGTTTATTAGATAGCTATCAGGCATTAAAGTCAGCGGGTGATATTCAAACAGATATTAACGGCACTGCTGTTGCCTCCTTGAATACTAGTGATTCAAGTGCTGTGTTGTTTATTGGTAGCTCAAAATCATCAACCAGCAATACATTCTATCTCAGAGCACAATCTGCAGATCGCCTCACTCTTTTTAAATATGATAGTGGCGCTTCAAGTTGGGTAAGAAACTGGACTACCTATGTAGGGGGCGCTAATAAATGGGCTAGTGACAATAGTGTAGTGGCAGATAGCGACATAACAGCACTTCCCAGTGGTGCTAGTATCACAGACAATGCTTATGTGATAGCGAATAGTATTGTACTTCCCATTACTTTAGAGCCAGCTAGTGGACAATGTAGTGGCTTGTCTTACTATTATCTGTACCAATTAGATGACGGACACTTCCCTACCCATCGGTTTTACACCACGAGCAATACTGCCATTAGTAGTCGCATTGCTTTAGGCAAAGGGGATGCAAGAACACTGCATTTCACTAATCTATTAGGGTCTTCCAAAATGATAGGCAGTGGCATAGCGGATCAAACAACCGATGGAGAAGCAGGGGTTGGGACTCAATTTATTATTAAAGATCCTATTTCTACAGGGGTTAGGAGTTGGAAGGAATTGTAAGTTAGAGGGTTTGTTGATGTAGGGTGTATTGATCGGCATCGAAATACGGGGAATAAATAGATTCAAACCCGTGTTATCGTCCTTCAGCACAAACTACATCCTTTAGAAATTAGAGAGACTTCCAAGAAACTCTTGTATCTGAAGAAGTCTCCGTCATTTTCGCGAAGGCGAGAATTCCATTTCAATAAATGGCACTGTGCCTACCTCTGGATACCCGCCTTCGCGGGTATGACGGCTTTTTTAAAGCTTCAGCCTGCATCCAAAAAAAGCTCAGCAATGAAAAAACTCAAGTGTTTTTGGTAACAATATCAGTAGATATACCATCCAGACTTACTTGATTTTTATCCTTCCAATAATCTTCAATGCCCTTCTCTCCTTTCTTTTTTGCCCAATCATTTAATTGCTCTCTTTCCTCAACATAGTCATAAAAAGGCACAGCCATTCCGCAGGAAGTTTGTACAAGATCAACCGACAGATCAAAAATCTGCCGAGCGCCCGCCATGGGTGTGAACTTTGAATATAACTCTGACCACTCGGCATCATTTTTATGAATCGCTTTTGCAGTGCCATACAGACGGAGAATCAAAGGATTACCTTCAAAAGTTGTAAACATGATCGTCATACGAGGACTGTCTTGCACATGAGCCGCTGTTTCGTTACCACTGCCTGTTACATTTAACCATATTACCCTGTTCTTATTTAGAACTTTGAATGAGTCCATTCCTTTGGGTGAAATATTGATACGACTATCGGCTGTTGCCGTAGCTACAAAAAATATTTTCTGGTCTTGAATGAATGATTTAATTTGATTAGATATTTCAGAATGTCGATTAGCCATTAGAGTACCTTTTTCTTGCTTTAAATTGATTGATTAATTAGTAATTAATGAGACTTAAAAATCTCAAAAGCTCCCCTCTTTATTAAAGAGGGCTGGGGGAGATTTAAAGACTGTGCAGTAAATCTAAATCCCCCTCAATCCCCCTTCAAAAAGGGGGAAGCTAGAACCTCCAAACCTTTACACTTAAGGGCCACCTGACTGATAGTATTTGGTCCACGTTCCCCCATGCTTTTAGAATATCGTCATAGATCGCTTCAACGGGATTATTCCCCTGCTCTTGCTGGTATTTGTTAACAGCTGACCAAGTACATAAATAGCCAATCAATTGAGATAAATTCCATTCGGTAGACATCTGGAACTCAGGGGTTTCTATTGCCTCAAATGGAAGTTGTACCTCTTTATAACCACTCTCAACCAGACCTCGTTCAAAAGCCCAGTAATCACCAAGAATATTTTCATAAAGGTGATGTATTACGGTATCTAACTCAGGATTTATAGAAAGTAAGTTGTAAGTCCAAATGGCAAGGATGCCCTGCTTCTTTAAGACTCTATCCACTTCTGAGGCAAAGGCATCTTGATCAAACCAATGAAACGCTTGAGCAACCGTCACTAAATCAATTGAATTAGATTCGATATGACTGTTTTCTGCGGTGGCTACTTGGTAGGTAATACCACTTTTGGAAGTAGCGTTTTGGATTTGTGTTTTGCTAGCATCTGTTGCGATAACTTCTGCGAAATGATCTGTTAAAAATACAGCAGACTGCCCATTCCCTGTTGCACAGTCCCATGCTATTTTGTGTTCACTTGATATTGAAGCTAAATAAGAAAATAGTTCAGCCGGATACTTGGGTCTGTATTGGCTATATTCTTGAGCGTGACCTGAAAAATAGTCTTTGAAAGCTTTGCTCATCTACTACCTCTTATTCAATGCTTTGAACAAAAAGTATAAAGCCTTCATTGGCTAGATACAAAACTAAGTAGTAGCTCGTCATTGCTGAAACTTTAAGAATCGCTAAAGCTCATCTAATCTGGCGAACACCAAAATCCACCTGCGAGCTAGCGCTATGCTTCGGCGATGGATACCTGCATCCCAGCAGGTATGACGACTGTGGATACTTGATTAAGTCTAACTGCAAATACTTTTGGAACGATTATCCTAAATATTACGTTTTGGATTATGTAGGTCGAATGAATTCGACCCTACACACAAACTCTAATCTAACTGCACCCCAAAGGTAAGTACCATTTTCTCCCCTGGAGCAAGCGTAATCGGAGTGCCACTAGTACTACCGCCCGTAATACTGCCTTCCGTTCCTGAAACTCCGCCTGAAATACTTCCCTGTGTTACTGAAGGAATCACCGCACTTACGGTATGAAACACGGTAAAGGCTGGGGTTGCATCATCAATATGAACATTGTTCACAGCTGTTGCACCCGCATTAGTCGCTGTTAAACGGTAAACAACACAGGCCTGAGGATTTACTTGGAAAGTCGTGGTAGTAAACAAACCACTATCCGATACCCCATTACAGTCATTATCAGCAGATTGTTCTTTTTTGATGCTGACTTCAGATTGATTAACCGTTGTTAACTCAATGGCTTCATCAGTCAATGCTGTTCCATTACAAGTAGCTGCATTGCCATCACCATCATCTTGATTTCCAAAAACCGTCAAAGTAGAGGTATTGTTTGTACCCATGGGTGCCGTTGCAGGAGCAAATAACTTCACAAGTACCGGAAAGCTTTCTCCTACATTTAACACCTGATCAGTCAGTAGTGTATCGCCACTATCTAGCTGTCCATCTTCATTTACATCTTGGTAAATTAGTGATGACCAACCTGTTTGATTGTTAGTGACGCTCACATTGATACATTCCAATGGTGCATTGCCGTTATTGCTCACTCTATGGCTATAGATAATCGTGTTACCTGGCTGGACTTGACCTTGTTGATCCGGCTCGATACTCAATGCTGCTGAGTCACCAATAATGACCGCATCGTGCTTGATATCACTCACTACTGAATTCAGTGCTGAGATAGCCCGGAAGTAAACAGAATGTTCAATAGGATTGCCGCTGGAATCTTTATCCGCTGTGGCATCAGCTGGGATAGAGACTACCGCACACACTTGCTTATTACTGTTAGCTGCAATGACACCTGTTGACGTTAGAACCGTTCCTTGCGTACTACAATCACCATTACCGCCATCATTGTAGAACCCAATCTGCCAGTTAGCATCCACATTGCCTGCAACAAACCCGTTAACCATACTGTATTGAAGTTGATAGCTGCTACTGATATTGCTGGTGTTATTGATAAACAGGTTGAAGACTGCGTTGTTACCAGAAGCAGCAGTAACCACCGTTACTGGAC
>JAZGES010000266.1:0-2804 GCA_036478935.1 Thiotrichaceae bacterium | reverse complement strand
CCATGCCTACGCTCCAATCCCTCTAACGTATCTTCAAACGCAGTTTTACCGTGCGTGATAATTTGCACTCGATCACACACCATTTTCACTTCCGGTAAAATATGCGTAGACAAGATAACACCATGGTCATTGCCCAGCTCGCGGATTAATTTACGGATTTCTTTAATTTGAATAGGGTCTAAGCCTACCGTTGGCTCATCCAAAATAACGACAGAAGGTTGATGCAAGATAGCTTGCGCTATACCTGTTCGTTGTTGAAAACCCTTTGAGAGATTACCAATTAAACGCTTACCCACCTCCGTCAAACCACAACGCTGCATAGCAAAATCAACAGCAGAGGAAATTCGTGTCGAGGTTAAACCATGCAATTTCGCGCAGTAACGTAGATACTCTAGAACCGTCATATCACGATAGACAGGGGGTTGCTCAGGTAGATAACCAATATGTTGTTTAGCCTCGCGCGGATCATCAAGCAGGTCAATGCCAGCAATAATAATCTGCCCACGGCCTGGCGCAATATTCCCTGTTAGCATCTGCATGGTGGTTGATTTTCCTGCGCCATTTGGCCCGAGTAAACCTAGCACCTCACCTTGATGTAATCGGATAGAAACTCCAGCCACCGCATGATGTCGACCATAATGACGATGTAGATTGGACGCTTGAACCAATACATCCTTTGTCATACATAAACCCCTAATTATTTATATAAATTTGTTAAGTATTATACGCGACGGGATCTAAATATCATTATTAGTTTGTAGGTAATCCCAATCCCAGCCTTACAACCAGCTAGGACCAACCAACGTTTTCTGAATAAAGTGTGTAAACAAATTAAAGTTCATCAAGCCAGTAAAAAAGAACCCCCAGATAGCACCCGTTAAATGTGCCATATGACCAATATTATCAGTAGCTTTCTTATCTTTGTACCATGAGTAAACAAGATAGCCAACACCCGCCACAATCATTGGAATAGGAATCACCCCATAGAGAAGTAAATTTTGCCAAGGTGCAAAAATGATAACTGCAAAGACGACAGCAGAAACACCACCCGATGCCCCAAGAGCTGCATAACTGGAATCATTATGATGACGAATGTAACTAGGGATAGACGAGACGATAATTCCACCGAAGTATAATGCCAGGTACTTATAGATACTGTTCTCTCCTAAAAAAGCAGGGTAATAACTATTTTCAATGGCATTTCCAAAAGACCAAAGCACAAACATATTGATCATTAGGTGCATCATATCCGCATGGATAAAGCCTGATGTTAAAAAGCGATACCATTGTTTATTCTCCTTGATCAACACAGGATGAAAAATAAGCAGTGACTTACCTGCTCGGTTTTGCATGAGAATTAATGAAATTAGGATGGTAATGCCTACGATGATATTGGTGACTGTTAATAATTCTGAATTCATGATTAGAGCTGTAAGACCAAGTGAAGTAGAGAAAATTTAACTGTAAGAGAACATAATTACAAAGGTATATCAATAAGGAACCTCTATAATTCAGGGTCAGTTATCCCATTTACAACTACAAGTCTCTTATAGCTTTGCAAAGTTAAGCACGCTAGGATGACGACAATACTTATACCCCAATACCCACAGATAAGGACATCCCATGCCATCATTTGACGTTGTTTCGGAAGTAGACATGCACGAACTACAAAATGCTATTGATCAAGCTAACCGAGAAGTCAGCACTCGTTTTGATTTTAAAGGCTGTGATTGTAGTTATAAGCTGAGTGATGAACAGATTATGCTCCATGCTGAAGGTGAGTTTCAGCTAAAACAAATGCGTGATGTACTTCGTTCAAAAATGGTAAAGCGCAAAATAGATACTGGCGCATTAGACATACAAAACCACGAAGGTTCTTTGAAAAGTGTCCGTCAGAAAATTTCGTTAAAACAAGGTTTAGATGGTGATGCAGGGCGCAAAGTTACCAAACTGATTAAAGCTGGAAAGTTTAAAGTAAAAACGCAAATCCAAGGCAATCAAGTACGGATTACGGGTAAAAAGCGAGATGACTTGCAGAAAGTGATGGCCATGCTGCGTGATGAAGATATGGGTGTTCCCGTGCAATTTGCTAACTTTAGAGATTAACCCTAATGTTTTAACGGTTATTTAAGCTAGATAGCTGGTAATAACCATTGCTACCCTCTAAGACACCTCAGACCAAAAGTGTCTAAAAAGCTATCATTACTGAACTATACTTTATCAAGACCAATTAATATCATTAATGGTCTTTGGTTGATGGGCACATCGTAATAATCAGCCATACCTAAAAGCAGCAGACTATCTTGTTTCAATTTCTTTATTTTAATGAAATTCAAGTGCATTGCTTTTCATAAAAGCTACACAAAACGATCAGAAAACCACACAGAAAAACTACACAAAAAACCATAAAGGGAGCTACCATGACTATAAAACACCTACCGCTATTCGTTCTTACCTCTTTAATTACCTTATCCTGTAACACTTCCCCCGTAAAAACATCCAATAACACAGCTGCAACAAAAACTGCCACAGCAAACAACTCAGGTGCAAGTGCCGCTAATTCTAGTATTAAATCCATACTTAACGCACATAATGCGGTTCGGAAAAGTGAAGGAGTCTCTGCATTAAAATGGTCTAATAGTCTCACTAGCTATGCTCAGGAATGGGCTAACCACCTTAACAAATCTCAAGTTTGGGTATGTAATTATAACCCACCAGGAAACTTTGCAGGACAACGTCCGTTTTAGAATGAGTAACCCGTCATACAAGTATCTATTTGTATGACGGTTATTGAGAGTTACAAA
>JAZGES010000265.1:0-2200 GCA_036478935.1 Thiotrichaceae bacterium | reverse complement strand
TGAGTCATACTCATCCTGCATGGAAGAGATAACCTTTCCCCCATACCGTACGGATATGTTGTGGAGACGAAGGATCTTCCTCTATTTTTCCACGTAGACGATTGATATGTACATCAATACTGCGATCTAATGGGTGATGTGTGTTACCGCGAAGAGCGAGGGATAAGTTGTCACGTGTAATGACTTCATCAGGTTGTTTGCAGAGGCAAGTTAAGAAGACTAACTCTGTATTGGTTAGCTTTATGGCTTGTTTATCTTTTGTGAGACATCGATTCTCGAAATCTAAACAAAAAGCACCAAAGTGAATAGATGAGTTGTTAGTAGGGGGTGTTTTCAGAAGATTATTTATTCTGGCAAGGAGTTCTCTGGGATGAAACGGTTTGACTAAATAATCATGTGCCCCCGACTCCAAACCTTGTACGCGGTCATCATCCTGTCCTTTAACGGATAACATGATAATTTTAATAGTAGGGTGATTCTGATGTAACCACTTAAGCCAGTGAAAACCATCTTTTCCGGGCAATAAAATATCTAAGATGATGAGGTCAATGGATGTATTTTGGAGTAAGCTTTCCAGCTGCTCGCCATCTTCAGAAAAGCTGATGTTATACCCTTGCTGTGAAAGGTAGTCTTCTAGAAAGGCTTGCAATACAGGATCGTCATCGACTAAATGTACGCGATGTTGTTTATGGTGTCGCTCTTGGTGTTGCTTGTGGAGTAGCTCGCTCATATCACTTCTTGATTATTAGTTAGTTTTCAGAAAAAGTGCTTTCTAATCATAACTGCAAATAGTGATAAAGTCTTAATATTAGCTAACTTTTAGACAGGGTTGGATCATTAACTTAGTTTTGCTAGGGGAAGTAGTGTGGGAGCGTGCGGAGAAAATTAAAAGGGTTCTCGTAACTTCCAAAGTTTATGCAAGGAGAATAGATATATTTCTAATACATAAACTTGGCAAGCTACGAGAACAATAAACCCCATAGAGCGATTAGAGGGGGTTGTTAGTTTTAATCATTAAGGACTCAGAATTTGGTATGTTATTTAATCCTGAGTCCTTAATTTAACTTGAAGCATTGCAGTCTTTACTGCGAGTTTTACTTAGTAAACAACTAGGCTTGGTTTTTGCGATTTTGGTTGCGTGAGAATCGAAAACAATTTGTTTTTTATCTACCCAACCTTTCTTCCCATTCCAAGAAATTTTAAACCAAGTAGAACTTGAATAGGTCTTTGTTCCTTTTAGTCTTAAAATCCAACGTGAGCCAGCGGGTAATTTTGTTACCACAATGGAATGAATAGTTGGGTTCTCGTATATTCGTAAAGAAGATCCTGCTTTTATCTTGTAAACTTTGGCTTTCTTTTTGGCTAGAGCCGGTGAAGAAATGCCTAACGAACCTGTTAGTAAAAATACGGTGAAAAAGTTTGATAATTTTTTCAATGATATTTCCTAATCTGGGTTATAAAGCTTATAAAATAGGGCTAAGCACGCATCAGCACATAACTGTTAAAGCTAATACTAAGCTTTTTTTGTGGGATATTGGCAGTGATAAGATGTTAAGAAGTGTAACGAGGTGTTTAAAAATCAATCATATTGAGGTATATTTCGTCAACTCTATTTGTTGCATTGCTAACGTTATATAATCAGAACCCCTTAAGGTACTGAAAATTCTTTAATAGCTTGTAATATAGTAGCTTTATCTTTCCATTGATAATGTTCAGTCGTTGTTTCCATCGCACCCTCTGTCCCCGAACCAAATTTATCCATCAGTTCGCTCATTTGTTTTACTTTGTGGGTATCACTGTCTATTTCATTATCATAAATGGAAACTTTGTAATCCGTTGCGTTAATCCCCAGACCTTGATGTTTGACTTCCCAAGTACAGAGAATAACCAGTTCTTTTGCACCATCTTCATCAATATCAGCAAAGAATATTTCTTTAGCCTGAGGTGCTGCACCATCGTAATCAAAGCTATCAATGGCTACTTTTTGGTAGTTTCCCGTATTGTCAGGTGATAGAAGAATCACTTGAAGCTGAGGGAATTCATCTTTTGTTTCATAAAGCACTAGCCAAGAGTTGGCTTTGATAAAGTTGTTTTTTACCTTTTTCAGTAACTTCCCTCCGTCAATAAAGTCTTTGAACCGAGGGCGTTTGAGCGGTTGTGTTGTGTTGGCAGATTCTGTTGGCATAATAAATCCAGATTT
>JAZGES010000264.1:0-3081 GCA_036478935.1 Thiotrichaceae bacterium | reverse complement strand
CTTGAAGATGTGCACATGAATATCGAGGCACGTTTAACCGATAGAATTGGTGTGACGGGTAAAAAGTTACATACCGGACGTTCTCGTAACGATCAGGTGGCTACAGATATTAGACTCTGGTTACGTGAACAAATTGATTTTATTAGTGCTGAGATTAAACGTCTACAAATGGCTTTGGTTGATGTGGCTGACAGAGAGTTTGATACTATACTACCTGGTTTTACGCATCTACAAGTCGCCCAACCGATCACGTTTGGACATCATATGCTGGCATGGTACGAAATGTTAGTACGTGATTATGAGCGTATGCAGGATTGTCAGAAACGCGTCAATATTATGCCTTTAGGGGCTGCGGCATTAGCAGGTACGACTTATCCTATTGATCGAGAATACACTGCTGAGTTACTTGGCTTTGATCGCCCTGCGAACAATTCATTAGATGCGGTAAGTGATCGTGATTTTGCTATCGAATTTGTCTCAGCAGCTAGTTTGATTATGACGCATCTTTCGCGTTTCTCAGAAGAGCTAGTGCTATGGGCATCGGCACAGTTTAACTTTGTTGATCTACCCGACCGTTTTTGTACAGGCTCTTCTATTATGCCGCAAAAGAAAAACCCTGATGTGCCTGAGTTAGTTCGTGGCAAAACAGGTAGAGTTAACGGTAACTTGATTTCGTTGCTTACCTTAATGAAAGGCCAACCACTTGCTTATAATAAAGATAATCAAGAAGATAAAGAGCCACTATTTGATACGGTTGATACGTTGATGGGCAGCTTAAGAGCCTTCGCCGATATGATGCCTCATATACAAGTGAATAAAGAGGCTATGCGCAAAGCGACCATGCAAGGGTTTTCAACAGCAACTGATCTAGCTGACTATCTAGTAAGAAAAGATATGCCCTTTCGAGATGCACATGAAGTAGTGGGCAAAGCTGTTGGTTACGGTGTTGAGCAGAAAAAAGATCTAAGTGAAATGTCGCTGGAGGAACTGCAACAGTTCTCAGCAATCATTGATGATGATGTATTTAAAGTCCTCACTTTAGAAGGCTCAGTAGCAGCACGGAATCACTTGGGTGGAACAGCGCCTGAGCAAGTGCGTCTACAGGTAAAGAAGGCTAGAGAAAGCTTTTAGGCTTAGGCTACCTATTTCTATCAATTTGTTTAGTATCTAGAAAGCACGAAAAACTCCCTCCACCTTGCAGGGGGGGGTTGGGGAGGGGGTAGAGTGTCAATCCAAGCTTCTAATTCTCGGTGCACATCAATAGATATTCTTAAGTAATTTGTTTAGTACGCCATACAAATAAGCTTAAATATTTTTTTAAATTAATTGCATCCATAAAAAAATCCACACGTAAATATAGGCAGTGATCTTCCACGAGAATTCATGAGCATTCTCATCTATTTAGCTTAGATGGGTGTGGAAGCTTGGTTTCAATTCTTTATGAGTTCAATAGAGTTCTGCTTAAAGATTGAGGTTTAATCATTCAGGTTTTGCTAGACTCTTGATTAATTGAATTATTCGAAGAATAAAATCATATGGAAGATAACTATAACGAGCTGCTGATTCGTTGCGCTAGCCCGCACCGTGATCAGAATGCCTTTAAGCAACTTTATGAATCTACATCGCCTAGGTTATATAGCTTGGCGCTTGGGTTGTTAAAGAATAAAGGATTGGCTGAGGAGATTTTACAAGAATCCTTTTTTAAAATTTGGAGCAGCGCAGATAGTTATCACCAAAGTAAGGGAAGAGCTATCACTTGGATGGCTACCGTTACTAGAAACAAAGCGCTTGATAAGTTGCGGTCGCTTAAAGTTAGGCCACAAGAAACGGAAACAGTTTATGAGGGCATTGAGTTTGCAGCAGCAGACTTGGAGCCGGATAACCTGACAACCGTCGACCAAGGCTTAAAGCAATTAATGGATTGCTTAGATGACCTTCAGACTGAACAAAAGGAGTGTATTTTAATGTCTTATTACCATGGCTATACACATCAAGAGCTAGCAGTAAAAATGGATAAACCGCTAGGCACAGTGAAAGCCTGGATTAGAAGAGGGCTCGAAAAAATACGAGTATGTTTAGAATGAATCGTTATCAAAAACCAGAAGTTTATGAACAGCTTGCCATGGAGTATTCACTTGGCACATTGCATGGTCGTGCACGAGATAAATTCGAAGGCTTGATGATTGAACACCCTTATTTACAAGCAATTGTTGATGATAATGATAGTAAATTTTCTGAGTTAGTCGTTTTTTTACCAGAAACAAAACCGGATGATAGCGTTTGGGATAATATTAGTGCTCGTATCAATGAATCAGAGCGTGAACTTGCACAGGGTCGTAATGACGATGTCAATGGCAACTATGACCTTTCAGGTACAGAGGTTGCTCAAACCTCTTGGTGGCAGTTCCTGAGCAATAAAGGCTTAGCTGCCGCAATGGTATTGTTGCTGGTTTCCGCTGTCTTTTTATTAAAGCCTTGGAGTGCTAACCTTGGGACTACTAGTGAGGCTGGGTTTGCTGCAACCTTAACAGCTGTCGCTTCAGACAAACCTATGGTCGATGTACAAATTAAACAACACGATTTAATGTTGGCTATTAACCTCATGGAACGTGTAGAAGTACCCGTTGGCATGAAACCAGTTTTTTGGTGTATAGCTAAAGACAAATCAAAACCCATTATGAACATGGGTGTTGTGGCTCCTCACGGTATGACAATAAAACAACTGGGGGCAGAAGGCTGGCAGGGTATTGTTGATGCTTCTGAGTTTGCAGTAAGTCTGGAACCTGAAGACTCAGTGGCTAATTCTAGCCCATCCGGTGATCTTATTTTTATTGGAAAGTTGAAGGCTTTAACGAAAACCTAGAGCGGGTCAAAGCTCAACTATTCTATAAGCCCGAATTCATACGGCCTTATTAAATTGACTGTCTTATTTCTTTTTTTGATCATAGGTCAAGCGACTTTTCTTTATATATTCAATATTATCTTGTTGCCAAAGATTAATCGCTTTGTAGAGTAAGCCAATAGATTCTCCAATACTTGTCATGGAGTATTCAACGCGCATCGGTACCTCAGGATAAGCTT
>JAZGES010000263.1:0-3653 GCA_036478935.1 Thiotrichaceae bacterium | reverse complement strand
GTTACTGGCTGGTGAGCCTGCGCCTGAAGACCAAATAGCTTCATTGGGGTGCAACATTAAGTGGAAAAAAGGTAACGAGCCTGAATATTTTTAACTTTGCTTCGCTTCTATCAGGTCAACCCACTGTTGCGCAATGGCTTCTGGGCTCAAGTATTTCACTGATGCTTGGGCATTCTTTCTAAACTTTGCTTTCAGGGCATTATCAAAGTATAGCTGGTCGATTGCTTTTGTTAATTCTGGAATATTCTCTGTTGGTATTAGCAAACCATTTTCATTGGGGGTGATAATTTCATTGGGGCCTGTTGGACAATCCACAGCAATACAAGCGGCATGACAGGCTAGTGCTTCTATCAAAATATTTGGAAAGCCTTCGTGACGACTGGAAAGTACAAAGAAGTCAGCTTTAGCATAGAAGGCAAAAGGGTTGTTGCTACTACCATAAAGTGTAGCTTTGTCATTTAACTGATTATCATCAATAAGCTTTTGTAACGCTTCCTGTTCGGGGCCATCACCTAGAATGAGTAAATTGATATGGTCTTTTGCTTTTGATGCCGCATACGCTTTAATTAAAAAATCAAAGCCTTTTTGCTTGTTGAGCCTGCCAACGGCGAGAATAAAGGGCTGTTTGATATCAATATCAGCAGTTGACAACTCAGCTGCCATATCGATATTAGCCATATTGTAGATGGTGGTAGTTTTAGTCAGCCCATAATGATTTACCAGCTTTTGCTCAGTGGCTTTCGCAACAGCAATGACTTTTTTTGCTCTTGGGTAGATGTATTTAATCAGCTTAGGATAAAAACCAGCGAGTTTTTCTGGTGTATCTCGCACGGAAACAAAGACCTCTTTACTGGCAATGGCTGCAGGTAAACCAGCGGCTTCCATAAAAGCAAAAACACCATCATACTTCTCTTTTTTAAATAGCTTTTTTAGTCGATAGGCGCGCTTTAATAGCATATAAACTTTACCCAATGCACCAGAACTTGAAGGCGGAGTTCCAAGATCTATCAGCTTTCCTCCATGTGGGTACTGTTGGTCCTGAGAGTCCAGCACAATCACAGAAACATCATGTTCATCTTGCATGGCTAAGGACAGGTTGGAGACGGTTCTTTCCGCTCCACCTTTTGATAAGCTAGGTATAATTAATGCTATTTTCATTTCTTATTGGTATTTGTTGTGGACTAAAGTTAGGAAATTACAGAGAAACATCTTAGTGAGCAACTTTTTCTGATGGTTTCACAACTGCTTTGCTTGTAAGTAGAAAGGAATTAGTAGTTGAGTAGTATTAATACAAAACAGTTATAATAAGTGGAGTGTATTCAAAAATACGTTTATCAGCATTAACTATGATTTGACCCTAATTTCTTAGAAAATAGGCTGAATCTAACTTAGCTCAAATAAAAAGGGCCTCAGAGAATAATATTTATGTGCGGTTTTTGTGGTTTCGTCACCAGTGACTTTGTCTCTTCTTCCTTTTCCGGTGCAGCGGAAACAATCGTTGCTATGACTGATAAAATTCAGTATCGAGGCCCGGATGATAGTGGAAAGTGGCTGGATGAAAATGCACGTTTAGCATTAGGTCATCGGCGCTTATCCATTCAAGATATTTCTGCTGCCGGGCATCAACCCATGCATTCAGCAAGTGATCGTTATGTCATTGTCTTCAATGGAGAGGTGTATAACTTTCAAGAAATCCGCAAAGAAATAGATAAGAAAAAACCAGACATTGCATGGCGTGGTCACTCTGATACTGAAGTCATGCTAGAAGCCTTTGAAATTTGGGGTGTTGCGGATACTTTGACTCGCATGACAGGCATGTTTGCATTTGCACTTTACGATAGACAAGATAAACAGCTCTATTTAGCACGCGATAGAATGGGTGAAAAGCCGTTGTACTATGGATGGCAAGGCGGTAGCTTTTTATTTGGTTCTGAGCTTAAATCTTTCCGCGCACATCCTGAGTGGAAGGGAGATATTAATAGAGACGTTATTTCTCCTTACTTACGACACAATAATATTCCTGAAACTACCTCCATCTATAAAGGCATTCACAAGTTGATGCCAGGCACTTTCCTGCAAATAAAGTTGGATGGAAGAGAGAACAAGCCCGGTGAAGTTCCAGCGCCACAAACTTATTGGTCAGTTGCCGAAGCGGCTGAAAAAGGTGCAACTACAGATGCATTTACCGGAACGCCAGATGAAGCTGTTGAAGAGTTAGACCGATTGTTGCGACACTCCATTAGCAACCAAATGATTTCAGACGTTCCTTTAGGTGCCTTTTTATCAGGAGGCATAGATTCATCAACAGTAGTTGCATTGATGCAGGATATTTCTGAAGGTAATACAAAGACATTCTCTATTGGTTTTAGTGAAGCTGAATTTAATGAAGCCAATCATGCCAAAGCAGTAGCTGAACACTTGGGCACTGATCATACTGAAATGTATGTGACCCCTCAGCAAGCTATGGATGTTATTCCTAGCCTACCTTCATTATTTGATGAGCCGTTTGCTGACCCATCACAAATCCCCACCTTTCTTGTCGCTCAAATGGCAAAAGAGCACGTCACAGTTAGTTTGTCGGGTGATGCAGGTGATGAATTATTTTGTGGCTATTCACGTTATAACACTGCACCGAATATGTGGAACAAGATAGCGGGTATACCTGCACCGCTAAGGTCTTTGTTTAGTAAAGGTTTAGATAAAACCCCAAGAAAAGCATTAGACGCCATTGTGGGGGCTGTTAACCCTGCACTTAAAGCGATGGGTAAATCATCTATCTCAGAAGGTCAGTTAAAGAACTTGGGGATATTGCTGCAATCTAACAATGAAAATGACGTATATCGTTATGTCTCTTCAATTTGGAAGAACCCTGACTCTTTGGTCAAAGGCGCTAACTCAATAGACAGTTTCTTTCTTGAGAAGAATCAGCTAACTAGTGATTTCGACTCTGATCCACGCAGAAACTTTATGTATATTGATCAGCATACTTACTTGCCTGACGACATATTAGTAAAGGTGGATCGTTGTGCCATGGCGGTTAGTTTGGAAGGTCGCATTCCGATGCTGGATCATAAGATTGTAGAGTTTGCATGGAGTCTTCCTACTGCTATCAAAATGCGTGAAGGTAAGGAGAAGTGGCCGTTAAGACAAGTGCTTTATAAGCATGTACCTCAAGAGATGATTGACCGCCCAAAAATGGGTTTTGGTGTGCCGATTGATTCGTGGTTACGTGAGCCGTTGCGAGATTGGGCTGAAGATCTGCTGGATGAAACGACATTACAACAACAGGGCTTTTTCCATACGCAACAAATTAGAAAAAAATGGCAAGAGCATCAGTCTGGGAAAATGGACTGGTCGTTTTACTTGTGGCATGTATTGATGTTTCAGCAGTGGTATAACGCTAATCATCAGCTATAAATATTAGTTGTCCCAAAAGTATTTACATGAACTCTTGGAAAGCTCTCAATAAGTAGCTCGTCATTCTGGTGAATACCAGAATCCATCTGTGAACTTGCACGATGCTTCAGCGATGGATACCGGCATCCGCCCAATGTCATTGACTTAAGAGATAACCTACTGATAATCATAAAGCTCTCTTGTATGAAGGGTGGAATTTATGTCGAGGAGTCATTTTCTTTTTCCTCGTAAAACTC
>JAZGES010000262.1:0-22058 GCA_036478935.1 Thiotrichaceae bacterium | reverse complement strand
GGGGGGGGGGGCCGGCCCCCCCCCGGGAGATATCAAAGTAAGTATCTCTCTTCTAACTCTCTACCCCCTCCCTAACCCTCCCCCTGCTAGGTGGAGGGAACTAAAAGCGCTTTTATGAACATAAGTGATAAAGCTAGAGATTTACGAAAAAATCAGACTGATGCAGAAGCTGCGTTGTGGAAACTAGTCAGAGCTAAGCAAATTGAAGGTTTAAAGTTTCGCAGACAACACCCCATTCCACCTTACATCGTGGACTTTGTATGTACTGAAAAGAAGCTAATTATCGAATTAGATGGTGGTCAACACGCTGAAACCATCAACTACGACGAAAAAAGAACAAAGTACCTAGAATCACAAAGCTACACAGTCATAAGATTCTGGAACAACGAAATACTAAATAATATCGAAGGTGTTTACGAAACACTTATCAATCACCTAAGGTGATCCAGCCCCCTCTCCCTAGCAGGGGGAGGGCTAGGGAGAGGGTAGATGCTCGAAGCAACTACTCCCCCAAACCTTCCACTCCCTAAAATAAAGAGGACTGGAAGTAAACAAACAGAGTAAAAAATGTTCCCAGTAAGAACCGACGAACCTACATACGCCTTCCTGCAAGATAAAGACAGCAAGGACAAAAACCGTTACGGCAAAACCATCGAAACCGTAGGCGAAGACAATACCCTGCGCGAAAAAAGCCTGAATATCAACGATGATAGCGAAATCGGTGAAAACCCAAACCGCTATAAACAACACGGGTTTTACTTCACCGCTGATAACTGTATCGCCTGCCATGCCTGTGAAGCGGCGTGTAGCGAGAAGAATGACAACCCCGGACACATTGCTTTCCGCTCGGTGGGCTTTGTCGAAGGTGGCACTTATCCTGATTACAGCCGACAAAACATCTCAATGGCATGTAACCACTGCGATGATCCTGTTTGTCTAAAAGGTTGCCCTACCCGTGCCTATACTAAATATGCAGAATACGGCGCGGTACTTCAAGACCCTGATATTTGCTTCGGCTGTGGCTATTGCACATGGGTTTGCCCTTATAACGCACCACAACTTGATCCCGTAGAAGGTACCGTTTCAAAATGTAATATGTGTGTGGATCGTCTTGAAGTTGGATTGAAGCCAGCTTGTGTTTCTGCTTGTCTCGGCAAAGCTCTCGAGTTTGGTGTTATTGAAAATACACCTGAAAACAGAACTCAAATAGATGCAGACATCCCCGGATTCCCTGATCCCAGTATTACTAATCCCAATATTCGTTTCCAGCAAAGCAAGACCTTAAACCGTGATATGAAGCGTGTAGATTCTACCGCCATCAAATATCACCGTGATGATAAAGAAGGTAAGTATCAACCCGTTCTCGATGAAAAACATGGTAGAACAAAACACTGGGGCATGGAGAAATTACTTTCCTCACATGAGAACGCCCATGTGTTGTTTACTCTTACATCGCAAGCCGTGATGGGTGCTTTTTTGATATTGGTTATTGCAGGGTCACTACTAGGAGTCTCGGTGATAACAACTGTACAACAGTCATCAGCACTTATTCCATTACTGTTCATGATGGTCACCTTAATGGGAGTCGGCCTGTATAAGCTTAATATGCACCTTGGCAAACCTCATCGCTTCTATCGTGGTTTTAACAACTTACGCCACTCACCACTAAGTCGTGAAATAGCTGGTGTAACTGCCTTCTTTATGGGGCTTACAGGCTATACCTTCTTCTCAATATTTGATAATGGGTTTACTAACATCTTAGCGGCTATCTTTGCAGGACTTGGACTCATTGGCTTTGCTACTGGTTCGTACTACATGTACAAACTCTACCGTATCAAAGCACGCCCTTTCTGGGATCATTGGCAAACAGCGACTACCTTTTATGGCTCTATGCTTAGCCTAGGTGGTTTATTAGTCGCTATTGTCAGCGTGATTTTTATTGAGAATTCTTACGACTTAATCAAAGTTTTAGCTGAATTTATTGTAATGGGTCTCGTTATTGAAGGGGTAGGCCTACTAATGCATGCTAGAGACTTAAAGAAGGGGTCAGGTGAAGGGGCCGCCGCACATTATGAGCAATCTACCACCTTTGGCAAAACTTACTGGCTTAGAAATGGCCTGCTAGCTATAAACATAGTACTAGCCCTTATCATTACCTCAACCAGCTTAACGGGTGCTATGGGCATCATAACGGGGATCACACTAACACTGTCACTTATCGTGATGGCTTATCTTGGACGCATTATTTTCTACGCCCTAGTTATCCCCACTACCATGCCCGGTGCATTCTTCTGGAAAAATAAAGGCTTTGTAGATCATGCCCGTGAATCAGGCTTGGCAGACATGCAACAGCTTGGTGTAGCTTATGAAAGACATCATAAGTTTGATGTGAAAGAGCTAGTGCAAACGGTTAAAGAGAACAGCTTAGAGGATATGATTGCTCAAGCTAAAGCGATTGTTACAGGGAAATAGCGTAACTTTCCTTCTATAAAAAAGCACGGAAGTTATTAACTTCCGTGCTTCGTATTACTCACAATTTAATGTGATAGAGTTAAGAAAAACTAGCTATCTACACGCTGCTTATCCAACCAGACTTCTAGTTGAGAAATCTCATCGCCTTCATCCTGCTTTTGTAGCGCAATTAACTCTTCCACTTTGCCACTAGCTGCTAATTTAGCTTGCTCTACCCAGCCTTCAATCTCAACACCCTTATATTTGTCTTCATAGTTATCCAGAATACTTCGTAGATCAACATCTGACTTTGTGCTCAAATCAGTCCAATTATGTACACCGTGTTCGTGTAACACTCTCTCCATAACAGGCCCAATTCCTTCAATCACTCTCAGGTTGCTTATCTCAAGCCTAGTAAACAAGGTGTTGTTATCTACTTCTGAATCACTGTTGTCACTACTCATTGCCACGGCTGCTGCACCTGCCGCCACTGTTGCGCCTAAGCCTGCAGAACTAACCGATAATTGGCTATCTGCCGAAGCCTCTTCAATGTCATCTTCCCAAATACCATCAGCGCCAATTGATGCATCGTCTGCTGGTGCATCTATAACAGGCTCATCAATTTCAGCTTGTCCCGTTTTGCGCATGCCAATATCTGAATCCATTTTAGCAGGAGCATCAAGATCAATATTCCTTGAACTAACACTATGATCTACCTTTATTTCAGTATCCGTTTCATCACCAGATAACGAATAAGCCGCCGCTCCAGCGACTGCTGCTGTAGCGGCAGCTTTGAAACTCGCTGAGGAATCTGAACTTGTTGTTGATGATGATGTATCAAACTCAGGTGTGTCTCTAAAAGCCAGTTTATCTGCCGTTCCAGTATAAGTGCTTGTTCGCTCTGCTACTGCGCTTGTTTTTTCAGCATAACCAGCATGCCCACCTTCCAAGCTATAATTTGTTTCATTTTGTCTACACAATAATGCTTTCAACCACCTTCCTAGTAGCAGCCCAACAATAAAGGCAAGCATCAACCAAAAGAGTGTTTGCAAAATAAAGTAAGTCATTGTTTTCCACCATTTCCATATTAGAGAAGTACAAGACTAGTAGTTTAGTCTAAAAAAAACAAAAAAATAGGATGAATAACAACATTTTGCCGAAGTGGCAGTACCTAATTCTGTAAACAGCAATTACGACTAACAAACAAACTGATAAAAAACAGAACAATCTATACTGCAACTCCTTAACATGTTGTACCATTGACTTATTATCTTCTTATCATGGTGCCCCTTTATGAAGTACAGCTCCGAGCAACTAGACGAAATCAATACCCTATTGCTATTCGACACCCAGAACCCTTTGGATGGAATTAAAGCCCACAGCAATGCAAACCCAGAAACGATTGCAGCTGTTAAACGTTTATTTGATAAAGACTTAATAACCCAAGTAGATGGTGGCTATCTTACAGATTTAGGTAAAAAATCTGCTGAGCATGCTCATTCATTATTAGGACTTTTGAAGTAATTAGAGTTTGCTAGCTGGTGAATAGATTGCGCTAAGTTTTTACGTGCCTGCTGCTCAAATTGGGCATAAAACAACGGTGTATTGTAAATACACGAAGCTTGCAAAAATCTCCTAAGGGACGAGTAAAGAATAAATTCAATAGCTTTTGACGCAGGATTTTTGCTTCTGATTAAACGATCTCAAGAGGCGCATAGTTGCGCTATGCAACGATTTGAGATCGTTTAATCGGGAGTGAAAAGACAAGTCAAAATATTGAAGTTGTTTTTTACTCGTCCCTAAGTAAGCAGCTCTTTTCTTACGATATATAAACCACGGAACCCACTGATACTCTTGTCGAACTTGCTTTTCATATTCTGCAAAGCGAGCAGGCTTCGCACCGAGTATTGCCAAATCAATATCCACAACCAGTTGATGCGTAGGTTCTGTCGGCTTTTCACCATGCCTTGTTGCCATAATGAGGGAATAAACAAACTGACTATCTTGAGCACTAACCCCTGCTGTATTTAAAATCTGTTTTGCCCATTCCGCACTTTTTTGTTCGTTATCTTTGGCTTTAGGCTGATAGATCACATCGTGATACCACAGTGCAACCTCAGCTAAGCCTGCTTTATCTACACCGACCAAGCTTTCTGAACAAGCCCAATCCAGCATAGCTATACATTCCGATATATGTTGCAACGTATGGTAAGCACGGTGTGACTCGCAATAGGCTTCCTGCAAGAGCATAAATTCATCATCGTTCTTTGTTATTGATAACGATGCCATTAATTGTTGCCATCTTGATTTAGAGAAAAGCTGTTCCATTATTCCTTTGTTGTTATCTAATTTTTATATAGCTTTTAAAGAAGTTACCGACGATTAACCATGCAAAAATGTTTAATCGTGACTACTCTATAGGTCATATAAATAAACCCAAAGAAGAAGGAAGCTATGACTCTTACTCCCAGCACCCTAAAGCGTTTTGCGTTAAGTGTTTTGTTATTTATATATTGCCTTGTTCCTACGATGACACAAGCCGAAATTACCGAGCTGGATAACGCAGCTATCCTTATTGTTGGAACAAAAAAGCCAAGTGCCATTTGTGGCGTAGCAGGTTCTCCTAAATCCGCCTCATGTCCAGACAATGCTTTCCCTATTGCTGATCGGTTCCTTTTGGCAGTAGCTAAAAAGAATAAATCATTAGCCCAACAATTATTACAACAAGGTGCTCCCATAGACTATCGGTCACAAAATCGCGTGGTTATTAATCGGGTAAACGTGCGTGCTGACAAGGTGAATCAGTTCTTAGCTGGAAACAAACGTTATCAATATGCTAGTGGCAGTGCTTATGATATTGCCTTGTCACAAGGTAACGCAGGTATGGTTAAGTGGCTACTACAACGCGGTGCTAACCCTGCTGCTGGCTACTTCAAGCATCGCATCGAAAATACCCATTTTTCCAATAGTTACCCTAATTCCTATCTTATTCTACCCTTCAAAGAGCGCGCCAAAATAGTATCGGTAGGCATGGTATTGGCATTAGCTGTTAAAGAGAATGATGTACAAAAAGCAGAGCGCCTTTTAAGCATTGAGCCTCGTGCCATCCACTATCAAGGCAATAGTTTGCTACCCTCTATATTACGTTTAGGAAAATGGCAATTGGCTGATCTATTCATCAATAAGGGAAAGGATGTCGACCAGCTAACCCATTTTGCAAATCTCCTGCATACCCCTTTGAGCAGTGAACCTACAAACTACCATCTACTTGGAATCTTGCTCCGCCATGCTAGTAAGCGTAAAAACTTTGACCATCAACCCTTTCTGACTAAAGCTATTGCCAAGAAAGATGCACAAGCACTTCGTATGTTGGTTCAACACGGTGCTGATCTTAATCCGAAACACCAAAAAGCTCCGTTGTTTATCGCGGCGGATAAGAATGATGTGAAGACTATTCAATTTCTACTTCAGTTAGGGGCTAATCCCAATATCCAGTATGCAGGTAGTAGCTTGTTACATCGCGCCATTAGTAGTGAACAACCCGACCTTGCTAAAGCCCTATTAAACGGTGGTGCCAATGTGAATGCTAAAGATATTAGTGAACGAACACCGATTCATATTGCTATCCATAAGAAAGACCCATCACTTACTAAGCTGCTTATCAGTTACAAAGCGAACATCCATGAAATAGATATTCGAAAAGATACGCTGTTGCATATTGCAGTACGTGAAGATAAACCAGAAATTGCAAAACTGTTATTAAAAGCGGGGGCAAAAGTTAACAACAAAAACAATGCAGATGAAACACCTTTCCAAATAGCAATTCGAGATAGCAAACTCGCCATGTCACGTGTGTTGATTGGAGCCGGTGCTCAAGTCAATGTGAAAGATAGTCGCGAGAGAACTCCTCTGGATATTGCAATGAACAAGAAAGATTTATCTTTTGTGAAGTTATTAATTCATGCCAAAGCAGATATCAATACTAAAGACAGCATTGAGAACACGCCACTAATTAGAGCGGTACAGCAAGTAAAAATCCCTCTTATTAAAATGTTCTTAAATGCTGGTGCTGATGTTAATCATGCCAATCGTTACAAAGATACTGCATTGCATATCGCTACTGAAAAAGTTGACCTCACTTATGATGCGGCTATTATTACAAAAAGGCGCAAAGGTAAACGAGCGCAATACTGGCAAACAAACACCTCTGCATCTTGCCATTCAGAAAAAACACCTCGGCATGGTGAATCTATTAATGCAATACAAGCCCAATCTCAGAATTGCTGATAGTTACGGACGCACGCCTTTACATATTGCAGTACGTGCAAAAAACCTACCCATTACAAACCTTTTATTGCAAGCAGGTTCAACACCTAATACGGTAGACAGCGATGGTAATACGCCCCTCTTTGATGCTTTATATTGGCGTAAAGTACAAATTGCTCGTGCTTTAATCAAGCGAGGAGCAAGGGTAAATGTTGCCAATGATCGTAGCCAAACGCCTCTAGACATTGCTTTATCAAAAGGCTTACGCGGTATTGCCACTAGCATGCGCCAAGCAGGTGCACAAACTAGTGAAGAGCTGGGTTCTGCGGGGGCATTGAGGATTAAGGTTATTAAATGAAAAAGTGTTAAGCCTGTTACAGTCGGGAGAGTCTACAATGGCAAATTCGGATATAAATATAATTTACAGGTCACCACATAGTGCTTCCCATAGAAAAACAATCTCCACTGCATCAGTCCATGATCACATGGAGGCACTGGCTACATCAACGCCCAGAACTTAGCTTTAAAGAAAAGCTAACTAGTGACTATATTGCAGAAGTACTCACTTCTCATGATATAGAAATACATCGTGGTCTTGCACAGACTGGGATTGTTGCCACTGTCCATGGTACACAAAAAGGTAAGGCCATAGGTTTACGCGCTGATATTGATGCACTTCCTTTGCAAGAACTGAACGAGTTTGAGCACAAGTCCCAGCATGACGGTTGTATGCATGCTTGTGGTCACGACGGTCATACCACTATGTTGCTTGGCGCGGCAGTCTACCTAAAAGATCATAATGATTTCGCTGGAACGGTCCATTTCATCTTTCAGCCTGCGGAAGAAGGGGATGGCGGTGGTCGAGTGATGATCGAAGAAGGTCTATTCGACTTGTTTCCCTGCTCTGCGGTTTACGGCATGCACAACTGGCCGGGGTTAGCTGTCGGCACATTTGCTGTGCATAACCGAGAGGTAATGGCTGCGGTTGATACTTTATTTATTGAAATTAAAGGCAAAGGCGGTCATGCCGCTATGCCAGATCAGCTAATTGACCCTGTGCTTACTGGAGCGCAAATAATCACCGCCTTGCAATCCGTAGTCTCACGCAATCTGTCACCTGTTGCACCTGAAGAATCAGCCGTTATTAGCATTACTGTCGTTAATGCCGGAGAAGCTTCTAACGTGATGCCAGATACCATGCACCTCAAAGGCACCTTGCGTTATTTTGATAATGCTACCGGTGAACACATAAAAGAACGTATCGAATCTATTGTAAAATATACCTGTGAAGCAATGGGTGCGACGGGCAATTTGCGTATCAAGCCTGGCTATCCTGCCACTATCAACACACCCAATCATGCGCAAATATGTGCTGATGTAGCTAATTCATTAGTTGGCAATGAATCTGTTAATCGCAATTTAGCACCTAGCACGGGCGCTGAAGATTTTGCATACCTATTGAATGCTTGTGAAGGTGCTTATATTTGGATTGGCAATGGTGAAAAAACAGGAGAGCATGGCGGATGTATGCTGCATAACACCCACTATGACTTTAATGATGACATCTTGCCACTTGGGGCAAGTTATTGGGCACAGCTAGTAAACGAAACACTCACAAGAGATTAATATGTTGTGTGTTGGCTAACTACCAACACACAACTATATAATTAGACTATTTCCAATTGTAACGTGGCGGTGGAGGAGGTGCATAAGCTCCATTTCCTTGTCGATCATAAGGCCAAAAACGATTATCTGGCTTGTTATAGTAGTTACTATGGCACTGAATTACATCGTGCTTACACAATGTCTTGCGCCATTCGTATTTATAAAAATACTTAGCTGCTACTTGTGATTTAGGACGGAACTCTACTCTTACTGATGCAGAGTGCTCTTGTCTACCATAACCTGTTCCTGCTTTTTCATCAGCCGCCGCACTCCCTCTTCTTTTTGCTTTTGGTGCCGATTTATTAAAATAGGATTCAGGTGAATATTGATACTGTGGTTGCTGATATTTTTCTTCGTAAACCGCTGCGGCTATCACACCCATTGCTGAACGATCACCCCAAGCTTCTGCATAAGAGTCACCAGATGAAGTGAAGTAGAAACGATTGATTTTATTTTTCCCGGTACGCCAGCCTTTATACGTCGCAGATTGATGTGGCCCCAATACATACATGCGCTCATGGTTTTGTAGGTTGGACTTTTTACCCGAGATAATATTTCTACCATCAACTGCTATAACCACGGCAATACGCTTATTCGTGTGATTACGCACACGTAATTTATATCGTTTTCCTTTCTTTGCTTCTAGGTAAGCACGATGTGATTTGTAGGTATTACGATGCTGGTGCTTAGCAAAACTGCGTCCATGGTCATCAATAACTTCAATACTAATCGGGCTGTGTTGACCTTCATAAGGTCGTGTGGATTGTGGTGAATGATGATTATCATTCGTCCATCTAGGTTGGTCAGTCGCACAAGCAATTTGCGAAAGTAGTAGGCTTGTTATAAACAAAGCCCCTGGTATTTTTTTAATATGTGATATTGATGAAAAGCCCATCATATTTCTCCTTATTTTAATAATTGTCTAACTCACGGATAGACAGGAGATATGGGGCTTGGTTCCCAGATGAGCGTTTTTTATGCTATGACGTGGGGTTTATTTATGCCAACCAGAAATAAAAGAATCAATATGATCAACAAGCTCTAACAACCGTTCTTCGCTATTGGTAGTTGCCACTGTGAGTGAAAAACGCTTTGCAATGCGTTGGTAAAGTTCATCTTGTGTGGATGCAGTATAAACACCTTCAAGCTTACCCATCCACTTCAAACCTTCTGCTTGATGATCGTTACGATGCTCACCTAAACTAGCTTGGCGGTTGATAACAACAATCGGTACACCTTGTTCTTTTGCACTAATAATATTACCCATGCCCGCATGTGAGATAAAAACACTGGATTGCTTTATTTTTTTATTGTATTCATCAATACCAATAAAGCGCTGCCACTGCATATTTTTTGGTTGATATTCACCATCACCTATCTGAGCAAAAACAGCTTCTTCATTCTCACTTGCCCATTCATCCATATATTTGATAAGACGATCAAAAGGAAACTGTGTACCCGTTGCCACAAAGATCACAACACAGCACCTTTATGTAGAATGGTTTTGCCATCACTTAATGGCTCCCATTGAGTCAACACCACATCAGCATGTGATTTGATCATTCTGCCTGAACGAGAGAGCTGTTGAACATTAGCAATGCTGTCTACCCAGATGATTTTTATACCCAGATATTTCCCAAGAAAAATAGCAACCACACCGGGAGCTGCACCTGTTGAAATAATCGTTTGGGGGCGTTCTTTTATTAATAGGTAAAGCATTTGAACGGCTAATGGGATTAGCATGAACTTGTTGTCTGCACTAACATCAAGAATATTGTGAACTGTACGCTCTTGTTGTTTCAGCTGGTATTGACTGCGAGGAGAGGCGTAAACTACTGGATGTTTTTCTTCAAGCTTGTTGCAAATTTTATTGAGCTGAACCCAATGACCACCGGGAGAAGAGACAGCGAGTATTTTTCCAGTTTTCCAAATCACTCTTGGTTTAAGCCTTTGTTAGATAGAAGCAAGCCTGATCGCCTTTATTCTGCTGATTCAACTTGCTAGAGCGCTCTTCAAAACCCGCCATACGATTGGCATCAAAAGGAGAAGCTGCTGGATTCACCGCATAGGATTTCTCGTCATGCAAAGGGATGTCTTTTTTATACTGTTCGCTACCCCAGAATTGAAAGGCGAAAGAGTCATAAACTACATTATCAATTTTCATACCCACTTCTTTTGCCAAATATTCCATGCTTTCAATTGAGTGCAAGAACAAATGCCTAGGGGCGTCTAGTTGAACCCAGTCTGTACCATAATTTTCCCATGCCCATGAGCTTACCGTTGGAATACGAATCAAACACGCACCACCATCATTTAATTTGTCAGCCGTTGATTGCAACACTTCAATCTGATCCTCCACATGTTCAAAAGAATGATGGAACATAATGAGATCCCATTTTCCTTCAACTTCATGGATAGTTTGTTTAATGACTTTTAGATCATTCTTGTATTCAATATCGCCATCATTAAACGGGTCAGCGCCCTGAACATGTTTAAAGCCTGCTTCTTTTAGGGAATACAGTAAATGTCCGGCACCACACCCAACATCTAGAATAGCTGAATTCTTATCAATATTAGCTAACTGTAATGTCTCTATTTTTGCTTCTGGATTTCGAAATGATAATGCTCTTCCCAAAAGACCTTTACCCGTAGCGGCAAAGGAATCTCGCTGCGCTAACAAAAACTGCTTAATACCTGTAGGAAAACCTACGTCAGAATAAGAATAGTAGTCTTTTGGATAGTACTCAGGAAGGTTGCCAGGTATCGTTTCTAGCTGTAGACATTGACAACTACCACATTGAAAATAATCATGAAGGTCGCGAAACCCCAGCATCATTTCTTTAGCTTGATAGGGTGTATTATTTTCAGTGTTACCACAAATTTTACATTTCATAACGATAGCTACTAATGAGTTCCAAACAGATCAACAGTCACTTCCCACGTCGGCAAGTTATCTAGATACCATTCTAATGTTTTTCTCATACCTGTCTCGAATGTCTCGACGGGCTGATAGCCTAGTTCTGTAGTAATTTTTGTAGTATCAACTGCATAACGACGATCATGACCTGGACGGTCTGTTACGTGTGTAATCAAAGATTCATGAGGGAAGTGAGCAACATCGGTATAGCGCGCATTCATTTCATCACATAGCTGATTAACCAAGCTCATATTGGTCTGTTCGTTATTCCCACCAATATTATAAGTCTCACCGACTCTGCCATCGTTAATAATAAGTGCGATGCCACGGTTGTGATCATCTACATATAACCAATCGCGAATCTGTTGACCATCACCATAAATAGGAATGCTTTTCCCTTCTAATAAATTAGAAATAGTTAAAGGGATTAGTTTTTCTGGATACTGCCAAGGGCCATAGTTGTTAGAACAATTACTGATGGTGATATTTAAACCATAAGTATGATAATAAGAATTTACTATGTGATCCGAACAAGCCTTACTTGCTGCGTAGGGAGAGGTAGGTTGATAGGCAGTAGTTTCTTTAAACGCAGGATCGGTAAGCTCCAAAGTGCCATACACTTCATCTGTAGAAACATGATGAAAGCGATGTCCAGTTTTAAGGTTACCTTCATCCATCCAGACTTTTTTAGCTGCTTTTAATAAGCTATGCGTTCCAGTGATATTAGTTTCAAAGAAGGCATCTGGAGCATAGATTGAGCGGTCTACATGCGACTCTGCCGCAAAGTGAACGATAGTATCTATCTCCTCTTCTCTTAATAGCTCTTCGATTTTGTCTTGATTCAGAATCGTGTCATGAACAAATCTAAAACCTGCATGGTCATTTAGTTTATCTAGGTTTGAGCGCGTTCCTGCATACGTCAAGGAATCTAGTACGACTACTCGGGAGTCAGGGTATTGCTCTAACCAATAATAGACGAAATTTGTACCGATAAAACCAGCACCGCCCGTTACTAGAAGTCGTTTTGCTTGATGTGTATTTGCCATATTTCTTATTTAACTTTTTTATTTAGATTCTTAGTTTAGCTCTTTGAGCATCTTTCTCAGACTTACCCGCCAATGAGGTAATGTTATGTTGAGTTCTTTTTCTGTTCTTGTCTTATCCATTACGCTGTAAGCAGGCCGTGCTGCTGGCGTTGGATAGTCTTCTGTTGTTATTGCTTTTATTTGTGCGATTTTGGTGTTATCCAGCAAACCAAAAGCTAACGCTTCTTCCTGAATCGCGACCGCGAAATCATACCAGCTCGCCACACCATTGTCAGCACAGTGGTAAACACCTTCAGCCTCTACATCAATGAGTTTCCAAATACTACCAGCCAAAGTTGCAGCCCAAGTTGGCGTACCAATTTGGTCAGAAATAATACCTAATGAGTCTAGCTTTCCCATTAGACTTAACATGGTTTTAACAAAGTTATTACCGTGTGCGGAGTATAGCCAAGAGGTTCTTACTACAAGTCCTTTATCGCCTAGCGTCTTTAGTACCGCAATATCGCCAGCATGCTTACTTAACCCATAAACACTTGCCGACTTAGCCTCGTCTTCATGAGAATAAGGGCGGTGGTTTTTACCTGAAAAGACAAAGTCTGTGGATATTTGCACCATCCGTATATCATCATGCTTACACGCTAAGGCAAGGTTTTCCGCTCCCTTTTCATTGACTTCCCATGCTAATTCTGGCTCTTCTTCTGCTTTATCGACCGCAGTATAAGCTGCAGCATTGATCACCAGATGAGGACATTCTTCTTCAAAGAATTCTAAAACTTGTGCGCGACTTGTAATATCCAAGTCTTCTCGGTCAACCGCAATCAAAATATGGTGATCCGGAAGAGAACGTTTCAGTTCATAACCTAGCTGACCATCACTGCCTGTCAGTAAAATTCTCATAAGCTAGTGAAAACCTCTGCCTCGGATAGGCTTAAACCTTGTTGGTCTTTATCTGAAAGTGTAGGGAGCTTTCCATCTACCAGCGGCCATTTAATACCAATTTCTGCATCATCCCATTGGATACAGCGCTCATGCTGTGGTGCATAAATATCAGTACATTTATATATAAAATCAGCTTGTTCACTCATTACATAAAAGCCATGTGCAAAACCCGGGGGCACCCACAACATACGATGATTTTCATCACTAAGCTCCACTCCAACCCATTGACCAAAAGTAGCTGAGTTTTTACGAATATCTACCGCCACATCAAATACTTTACCCGTTACCACGCGTACGAGCTTTCCTTGAGTATGCTCCATTTGATAGTGCAAACCACGCAAAATACCTTGGGGTGAGCGGCTATGGTTATCCTGCACAAACTCTATATCTAAACCTTGTTCTTTAAAGCTTTGTTGATTCCATGTTTCCAAGAAATAACCGCGCGTATCACCAAAGACAGCAGGCTCAATGATTTTCACATCAGGAATTAGTGTCTCAACTATTTTCATAGAACCTGATTTTCCTGCTTAAGAACATTGGCTAAGTAGATCCCATACCCACTTTTCTTAAGAGGCTCTGCCAGTTTTAATAACTGTTCATCATCAATAAACCCCATGCGCCATGAGACTTCTTCAGGACAAGCAATACGCAAACCTTGTCGCTCTTCTATTACGCGAATGTAGTTTGCAGCATCAAGTAACGACTGATGTGTTCCCGTATCTAACCAAGCAGTACCCCGTTTTAGAATTTCGACAGTTAGGTTACCTTGCTCAAGATAAGCTTGATTTACACTAGTGATTTCAAGCTCTCCACGGTGTGAAGGTTTCACTTCTTTGGCTATATCCAATACCGCATTATCATAAAAATATAAACCGGTAACGGCATAATGGGACTTAGGTTGTTCTGGCTTTTCGATAATACTTAAGGCTTTGCCCGTTTCATCAAACTCCACCACTCCGTAACGCTCAGGGTCTTTAACATAATAGCCAAAGACAGAAGCGCCTTCTGTTTGTTTAGCAATGTCTCCAAGACGTGATGACAGCCCTTCTCCATAGAAAATATTATCACCAAGAATCAATGTAACCGGATCATTACCAACAAACTCACGACCAATAATAAAGGCCTGAGCCAATCCATCGGGGCTAGGTTGTACCGCATATTGAATATTTAAACCCCACTTTGAACCGTCACCTAACAGGGCCTCAAATAGCGCCTGGTCGTGGGGTGTGGTAATCATCAGAATGTCGCGAATACCTGCAAACATCAATACAGTAAGCGGATAGTAAATCATCGGCTTATCATAAATAGGCATCAATTGCTTGCTGACTACTTGTGTTAACGGATGCAGACGAGTGCCACTTCCTCCGGCGAGGATAATACCTTTTCTACTCATAATTAACTTCTTGATTGCAATTTTAAGGGCTGCGTTTAAAGAGCCTAGTTAAAGACCAACTTAAAGGTTAAGTTAGAAAGTTTTTACCAGCGGTTGCAACAATAATCGTTATCAAACCAATAGCTAAGTTAATTCCAATTAATACACGGATTTGCCCCAGCGCTTTACCACCCGGCTCCCAGCTTTCAGTTGCATTAGATTTTTTTAGACGATTAAACGGTGCGAAATAAACGTGTAAGAAGATAAACAGCATGACAATCCCTAACCCGTGCATGATATGCACATAAAGCCCGGTGCTTCCAAAGCCACCTATCAATGCAAAAATAATATAATAGCCACTCGCTAGAATTAATATGATTGACAACCAGACCCAAGGGAAAAACTTACTAAAGACCGCTTCCCACAAGCGTAAACGAAAGGGAGCCTGAAGTACCTCGACAGCCGCAGGACGTAAAGCCATATAAGCAAAAAACATCCCTCCAACCCAAACTACAACTCCTAACATATGCAACGCAAGTGCCAAATTCATTGTCATAATAAAACCTTAGTAAAGTGATAAAAGGTAGAGAGTATAGTCATTTGTGGTAGCGGTGTTAAGTTGTCTTTGTAAAAGAAATAGACATTAGGTTCACAGCTGACCTACTCTCAAGTCATGCCTTTATCACTTTCACATCATATTGCTGTATAAAGCCATCCCTTGTAACCAAGGTTAATTTTTCAATGACTGCCTGAGCAACTAACATGCGGTCAAATGGGTCTTTATGAATATCGGGCAAATGCCCAGCAAGCTCTGCATGTTCGAAACTCATATTCAATGGTGTAAAACGATGGAGCTGAATCTCATCCATTAAATTATTAGGTGCTTCAAGCTTACCCTGCTCTTTTTTTATACTGATTTCCCAAACAGATGCAGCGCTAACAAAGACCATATTTTTCCCATCCCGAATAGCATCACGAGCAGACTTTGAGAGTTTTGAGTTATTTTCCAATACCCAAATTAATACATGAGTATCAATAAGTAAGTTCATTTATCGTCAGGAAATATAGATGAGTCATAGAAGTTATCTGCTAAGACATCTTCGTCATCAAAGCTGGCTTTTATTTTTACCTTCCCTTCCCAGCTCCCCCCAAACTCTCGAGGTGCTGTATTTTCTTTAAACGCTGAAAGTACTGCAACTGGGTTACCCGCTTTGCCGATAATAATCGGCTCATTCGTTTCTTGAACTTTTTTTATCAAATAGGACAAACTAGCTTTGGCTTCAGATATATTTGTAATTTGCATTAAGAACCTCCTCAGACTCTGAGTATAGTCTGGTCTGATCTGGTCTTGTTGTCAAATATAAGACACTACAACCAATCACTAAAGGCTCCGGGCAGAGCCTTTTCCTCTTGTGTATTCCCCCAGCCTCGATCTATTACTAGTTTGTTTAAATCATTTATTCTTTTCTCATCCAGAGGATGCGTACTAAAAAACGGTGATTCGCCTTCCATTCCGTTACGTACAGAAACCTCATGCAAGGTTTCAAATAAAGCGGTAGCCCCTGCCACCGTGCCATATGTTTTATAAACAGCTTGCAGGCCTTCTTTGTCCGCAGCAGACTCCATGCTGCGACTAAAATGCAGTTGCGTATAAAGCCCTGTTTGCCCTAAGAGATCACTGTTGGAATAGCCTAACAGATATTTTATGCCCGTTTTAATAGCAATATTCTGACCTGCAGCTCGAATAGGATGACGGAGCTTCACATGTGCCATTTCATGGGATAATAACATCGCCAAGCTATTTTCATTCGGTAGCATTTCTAACAAGCCGCGATAAATGAAAATATGCCCACCCAAGGTTGCAAAAGCATTTTCTACATTTTCTGGCTCATAATGAACAGAGATATGCATCCCTTCTGGCAAATCCATATTCTTTTCTAGCGGCTTTACGAGTGCTTCAAGGTAGCTTTGTATCTGTTGGTATTTTACATCTAGCTCTTCTGGTTCAGCATAGACTTCACTTATTTGAACTTCTTTTTGATAGGGGATAAGAGATGCCAACCAAGCACCTGATTGACCGAAAAGCCAAGCACTAGCTACCAATACCAAAGTAATCGCTGCAAATAACTTTATAAACGTCCACAGTGGGTCTACATTGCTGGTATTGATACCTTCTTCTGGCTGTGGATTATGATAGCTTTTCATTTATATTAACTGCACTTATATTAGCTGTATTCGAGCTGGATGAAGATTAAGAATCTGGAATAAGCGCAGTACCGTAAGCTAGCACCTCTACTGAGCCAATGCTCTTTCCAGAACCTTTGAAAATAGAAACTGTTTCATATCTAACATTGAGAATAAGCGCTGCCTGTTTCTCTTTCGCCATTTCTTTCATACGTAATAATGCTTCTCGACGAGAACGATCTAGCAAAGTTTCATAGGAGGTTACCCGCCCACCAAAGAAGGCATGTAACGTGGCAAGAAAACGCTTAAAGTAATCCACCGAAATAGTCACATTCCCCATCACTAACTCATGATGAAATTGCCCTTCGGGTTGAGTTTTTAGATTAACGGCGGGGAGACTGTTTAGCTCATGCTCTCGCTTGATAATTGATTGATAGTGTCGTTTTTCACGATAGCTGCCGATCAAATAGGCAACAATCATTAGACCTACAATGTAGACCAGCTGGAAAGAGCCATTCATTCGGCTTCTTCCCTATCTATATCCTCATCTACATCATCGTCCGCAGTTGCATCCAATAACACGGCTGTACCATAAACATAAATTTCTGCGGCACCTTGAGTGATGCTTGAAGTTGAAAACCTCACATTCAAAATAGCATTAGCACTGACTGACTCTGCTTGCTTGATCATCCGCTCCATCGCTTCTTCACGAGACTCCTGTAGTAATTCGGTATAGCTAGTTAACTCGCCACCAAACAGGTTTTTTATAGAAGATAAAAGGTCACGCCCTGCATGTTTCGCACGTACTGAACTGCCTTGCACCAAGCCTAGATGCTTGACAATCTTCTTTCCGGGCATAGTTTCTAAGTTGGTAATTTTCATATTGACTACTTTTATACTTATTTTATTTTCTAGAACCTTCGACAAACTCTGGAGAAATAAAGCTACTCTCTACTTCACGTTGAGTTTGTTCTAGTTTATTCAATTGTAAGGGGATAACTTTCTTCAAATCACGCATTAACGAGCGATATGCACGATTACGATGTGGCATATTAAACTGATCCGCAAGATAGGCTGCTTCCAAGGAGTATAGGATATTCCCCCAGTATTTTTGCCCTTCTATTTCTGCATCTGACCAAAGCTGCATAGTTTTCGTTAGTGGAATGGTTAATTCCGTTTCACGCTGACTCAGCACTTGCATGGTATCTTTATTCTGTCTTGCTGTGATAATAACTTTAATTATCTTTTTGGTAGTAGCCAACAGCTCAGCATCATACCGCCCCATATGATCCAACAACAGTTGCGATACTGAATCAGGAAAACTATAGAGGTAGGTTATATTTTTCTTCTTATTCCTGCGTTTAGTTTTCTTGCTGTCATGCAAATTACGGCGCGCGTCTTTTAGGCTGTCAGCTAATAAACCTGCTGTATTCCCCATTTTTTTCTTCACTCTTTTTTGAGCATCGATGATTTTTGCATGCAAGACTTTAGCGTGATTATAAAACTGAGCTTGTACTGCAGCTGAACTTTGAGTCGTTGCTGCCTGTAGCATGGCGTTGCGGATACTTTTATTTACCTTTTTATAAAGGGTATTGTGAAGCTCGCTTTCATCCTTAAATGTTTTTAGCATTTTCTCTAATAACAGCTGATGGTTTTTATGCTTGGGAATGAGCTTTTTAATTTTAACCTTCATTTTATCCAGCGCTTCAATACTGGCACGTAATTGCCTGTACTCTTGCCCTAAAGGCTTAAAGGTTTGATCTATAAAACTATACTCATTAAGGTTCAACTCTTGCTTTAATTGAAATTGATTTTTTGCTTCTCGGTACTCTGATTTCCAGCTTGATAATTTCACCCCAATCAACAATGCCACTATAAAAATAGTACCTAGACTCATTAGCAAAAATACGGCACGTTGATCTTTAGAAAAGACTTTTTGGGTAGCCGGTTTTCGGAAGAACACAATAGCTATGATCATTAAAATAATCATAGCTACTAAGAATAGACCCTGAATAAAGGCAGGAAAATCAATCATGGTGTAGTGAAGAGTCCAATAGGGAACATGGTTTATATTGTAGTTTATAGCTGTGAAAACTATATAAAACTATATAAAACTATATCAAGTTACAAGCTCTTTGTAACTATTCAACCGCGAATCCCAATTGATCATTATAAACCCTCACTTAGCCAATGCTTTATCTAACGCCTCAACACTCTCTCGTGTCACAAAGTAGGACATATGATCACTCACCACATCACTCACTTCCAATGCAGGACTGCGACCTTCCTTGATGTGCTTCATACTACTCATTTTAACAGCCACATCATTGTGCTCTGCAAAAAGTGTCGCTGATAACACATCATAAGCTGCCAGTTTGCTACGTTGCATCGCAAACTTTAATGCCTTTTTATAACCTGTCTCTTCATCGACATTGACCAATAATTTCTGGGTACTACCGGCAACAAGGTAGTAGGGAATTTCTGGATCAGGAGAAGCAAATAAGGCTTTGGTAAAGTCTGAGTCTTCACCCATTTGATCTAACGTATCGTCAATAGAATCAATCAACTTCATCATACCCGCTACGGCTACACCACCCACAGGAATAGTGGTCAGTCCATTGAGTATCAAAGTCAACGTACCGTATGCCCACTTTCTAACCATGCCCACACCTTGATCTTTCACACCTGCCCAAGGCGAGCCATTGTTTGGCGTACCCAGCATGATCAATTTATTAACAAAGGCATTGCCATCTTCTTGCTCTATCATCCAACGTGACACCAAACCACCCATGGAGTGAGCGACTACATGCAATTGTTTTTGATGACCTTTAGCCAAACCTACCTGCGCTAGTTTCTCTTTAAACAGTTTGGCGGTCTCTTCAATCGGCGTATTGAGGTTTTCGTAATCGAAGCAAAGCACTAGGCCGTATTTTTCATAGATACTACTTTCATCTTCCAATAAGAAATTGACTGCACCTGCCATCGATTTAGTTTCACCAATAATTCCGTGAATAAAGACAAGCACTTTGTCTGCTTTTTCGACCTCTGCTTTAATGACATCAACGTCATCATTGAAATCAACCACTTCAGTTTGATTATCTTCCTCTTTCCCAAACTCAGGTATAGCCAAACGCACCGTATCTTTATCTAGTTTTAATGTCTTATAAAATACTTTTTGGAAGTACAGCTTAAGCGAGTTACCCAGTCCTCTGGTTAGCTTTTCTGCTGCTTCGCCTTGTGCCAAACCCAAATCTGGCAAAGTTTCAATCAAAATACGAGTTTTGTCACCCGCTGCAACCGCATGACCAACCGGATAATAAAACTCACCATCAAATACAAACGGCAAGACCTGCTCACCGTCTTCAAGTTTCGCATCGACTGAAATAACTAATGGGTTTTCAGCAGTAACACTTTCCTTACCAACTGAATCATCATTACGCGTCGAAGGTAAATCAATTTTGATAACACTTAAGTCGGACTCCCCGTTTTGCCCCACACTTCGGGTAGAAGCAAATGAGAATGCAGGAGTAACACTATTGTCTTGCAATGCTACAGGCGTTGCCATGCTACCTAAACCTGCACTTTCTAAGCCACGACTAGCTTCTGTTTGAGTTTCTAAGCTGATAGAGGCGGTTAACGCATGAGGTTCTATTTCAATACCCAGCCCTAATGAAGCTGCTACTTCATTAGGAATCAAAATAGTCTCAAGAGGACGGATAGTAGTTATGCTAATAGATTTAGTAGTCCAATCTGCCAGCTTGGGTTTCTTCTTACGAAAACCACGAGTATTTGCATACTCCATTGCATCATCCAATAAACTTCCTAGCGCATCGCCACTACCTCGTGTTGCTGCTGCCTTATTCAGAGGATCAAGGCTGCTATCATAAATTTCCAAACCCTCTTGCTCTAGTAAGCTCGCATTAAACTCCGTTTCACTGATAATCAATTTAAGCGTGTCTTTACTTTCTGAAATACCTTGCGCATACAATTCATCATCTACAAAAGCTTCAATCATCTCGCCATCAAATATTTTTACCACTGGCTTAGCATTAACCATATTGGCAGAGCCATTATCGTTATCCATAAACCGCTTTGAACGCAGCCACACACCATTTTCAGTAGCCGATTCAATACTGCCATCTAGAGGATTAAAGAATAAAAGCGCACAGTAAAGTGGCTTTGAATAATTTGTTTCAGTATCAAACCGTAATTCAATACCGAAATCAGGAGCCACCCATTCATTTTGTGATTTTTCATAGCGCAGTTCAACATCGCCATCCACTGTTTCATCATTGCCATGTAAAACTACTATTTGTACAACATCATCCGTGAGCTTGCTACCGCTCTTGCTAAAGTTTTCTAGCTCAAGCTTATGCTGCCACTTCGCCATATGTTCCAGTTGCCGTAATGCTTTTTTCGCATTATCTGGCGTATATCCGCCCTCAACCGGTTTAAATAGTGGGCGCTCATCAATTACTTGTGAGACGGTATAGCGGTTATCTTTTGCTATTAGACGATAGCTAGCGTCTTCATTCGCGCCACCCTCATCATTAATAGCTTCCAGGAGAAATTTAGAGGCTTGCGCTTCACCCTCCATATTGTTTAGCGCCACTTGAGCAATACTCACTCCCCCCTCATCCCCAATAATTTCGATAGCTAGTTTTGATCTATCTTGATAAACAACATCCGCCAAGTAAGCTTCAGTTTTCTCTAGATTCTGAGTATCGACATCAAGCAGGCTTTTTTCAGACTCTACAGCTTTTATTGTGGCAGTTTCCAGTGCAGTTTCACTCTCTGTATCTTTAAACAAAGCAAGTTGATCACCCACTTTCATACCCTGAATTGCACCTGCATCAACCCACCATTTATTATTCTTAGCGGTTACCGTTAGCTTGATGGGCTGGATACCTTTTGCCAAAAACAATTGATTAACATCAGCATCTTTAATGCCTTCAACCTGAGGATGTTGCTTTTGTACTAAGCCTTGTACCTGCTGGTTAATTCGGGAAACAATATTTCGATAACTCAACGAGCTAGAGGATGATTCAAGGGTTTTACACAAGTAATGGGTAAAAGCACCGTGCCGCACACCTTCAATAACCAATTCTTTAGAAAGCTCACTGTCATGGCAACCTGATAGAAAAACATGCCTACCTTCTGGCAGAGCACCCATGTCATTCGCCCAACCCTCTTGTTTCGCTGCCTCAAAAAACACATA
>JAZGES010000261.1:0-15125 GCA_036478935.1 Thiotrichaceae bacterium | reverse complement strand
TTGCTTAATGCTCAAGGTGAAGTGATGGAGATGGGAGGCTATTACCAACCAGATACTGAACTAGTATCAGCGGCCATGCGCCCTAGTTCTACCTTTAATAACGCTCTTGATAGTATCAATTAACAATTAAAGCGGCTTCTTCTAAGGAGCCGCTTTAATTAGAACTAGTAAGAGCTGAAGATTATATTGATCCAGCAACTATAAAAACATATAAACCTCTGTACTAGTAAAACTATCTCATAAAAAAAGGCAGCCAAGTGGCTGCCTTTTTAATGAAAAATCAATTTAAGCTACTAGCCGTGGATTGACTTTCCAATGTTATGAATCATGTGAATCTGAGCTTTAAGTGCATCTAACTCAGCTTGTAGCTGTCCATAATCTAGATCTTCAGGGTCTTTACCTTCCAATGCAGCCTCTGCTTTCGCTTTAGCTTCTTCAGCAGCTTTCTCATCAAGATCTTCAGCACGTATAGCCGTATCAGCTAAGATAGTAACTACATGAGGCTGTACTTCCATCACTCCACCCGATACGAACAATGAAGCCATACGACCATCTGTTACATAACGAAGTTCACCTGCTTTTAGCGTGGTGATTAGCTGGGAGTGTCTAGGCGTAATACCTAGATCACCCATAGTACCGGGAGCAAATATCTCTTCTACTGTTCCAGAAAAAATGGATTCTTCCGCGCTTACTACATCTAAATTCATTGTCATAGCCATGCTATTTCTCCTTAGAGTAGTTAAAGATTACGCGTCTTTAGCCGCTTTTTCTACAGCTTCGTCTATTCCGCCCACCATGTAGAATGCTTGCTCTGGCATATCATCATGTTCTCCACTTAGGATAGCTTTGAATCCAGATAGGGTATCAGCAAGTGCTACGTATTTACCTGGTGCACCGGTAAACACTTCTGCAACATGGAATGGCTGAGATAAGAAACGTTGGATACGACGTGCGCGACCAACCACTTGCTTATCTTCATCAGACAATTCGTCCATACCTAGAATGGCAATGATATCTTGTAGCTCTTTATAACGCTGTAGAACACCCTGTACTTCACGAGCAGTGTTGTAGTGATCTTCACCGATAACCAATGGATCTAGCTGACGTGATGTTGAGTCCAATGGATCAACCGCAGGGTAGATACCTAATTCTGCAATGTTACGTGATAGTACTAATGTCGCATCCAAGTGAGCAAAGGTAGAAGCTGGAGATGGGTCAGTCAAATCATCAGCAGGTACATATACCGCCTGGAATGAGGTGATTGAACCTGTTTTAGTTGAAGTGATACGCTCCTGTAGTGCGCCCATTTCTTCAGCAAGTGTTGGCTGATATCCAACCGCTGATGGCATACGACCAAGTAGTGCTGATACTTCTGTTCCAGCAAGTGTGTAACGATAGATGTTATCAATAAACATCAATACGTCACGACCTTCATCACGGAAGTATTCCGCCATAGTTAGACCAGTCAAAGCAACACGAAGTCTGTTTCCGGGTGGCTCATTCATCTGACCGTATACTAGAGCAACTTTGTCTAGTACGCCGCCTTCTTCCATCTCGTAGTAAAAATCGTTTCCTTCACGAGTACGCTCTCCAACACCAGCAAATACTGATAAACCAGAGTGAGCTGTTGCGATGTTATTGATTAGCTCCATTAGTGTTACGGTTTTACCAACACCGGCTCCACCGAATAGACCAATTTTACCACCTTTAGCGATAGGCATAATCAGGTCAATAACCTTGATCCCTGTTTCCAGAATTTCAGCTGATGCAGCCTGTTCTTCATAGCTAGGTGGATCACGATGAATGGGCATTTTCACTTCTGCTGCCACTTCACCTGCATTATCAATTGGCTCGCCTAAGACGTTCATGATACGTCCTAGTGTGGCTTGTCCAACAGGTACTTGAATGGGTGCGCCTGTATTAGTCGTTTCCATTCCCCGCTTTAGACCTTCTGAAACACCCATTGCGATAGTACGAACGATACCATCGCCTAGTTGTGACTGAACTTCTAACGTCAAGTTATTATGATCACCAACAAGCAGTGCATCATAAACTGAGGGCACTGCATCACGTGGGAATTCCACGTCAACTACAGGTCCGATGACTTGTACAATATTTCCAGTACTCATTTGTAGTACTCTCCTAATAAAACTAAATTCTTTGGTAGCTAAAGAAGCTTGCGCATCTGAATAGCTACTGGATTTACTGAGTGATTACAATCTCAGTATCCTGCACATGCATTATTCAACAGCTGCTGCGCCCGAAACAATCTCGGAAATCTCTTGTGTGATAGAAGCCTGACGTGCTTTGTTGTAAACCAATTGTAGTTTATCAATCATGTCACCCGCGTTATCTGTTGCGCTTTTCATCGCAACCATTCGGGAAGACATTTCACAGGCTACGTTTTCAACCACACCTTGGTAAATTAGAGATTCAATATAGCGTTGCATCAAGGCATCAATTACTTCTTTGGAATCTGGCTCGTAGAGATAATCCCAATGGTAATCAAGATCTGTATCATCTTCTGCCTGCAAAGGCACAAGCTGCGTAGCTCGCGGTGTTTGCGTCATGCTATTGACGAATTCATTCTCAACCATAATCAAACGGTCAATTTTGCCTTCTTCATAAGCATCTAACATCACCTTGATAGGGCCGATCATATCAGTCAATGAAGGTCTATCACCCAGACCAACTGCCTGAGCAACCACACCAAAACGCTTGAATGCATTTTGTGCTTTACCACCATAAACAGCGATATCTACCTCTACACCCTGCTCTTTCCAGATAGCAATTTCTTGCAAAGCTTTCTTGAACAGGTTGGTATTAAGACCACCACACAAACCTCTATCCGTAGAGATTATGATGAAGCCCACACGTTTCACGTCTTCACGCTCAATGGTGTAAGGATGGTTGTATTCCAGATGACCTTTAGCCATATGTGCCACTACCTGACGCATTTTATTTGCATAAGGTCGTGAAGCATTCATGCGCTCCGATGCTCTACGCATTTTAGATGCCGCTACCATTTCCATAGCTTTGGTAATCTTTTTCGTGCTTTGAATACTCTTAATTTGCGAACGTATTTCTTTAAGTCCCACGGGGCTTACCTCTCATCACAAATGGTTTACCAAGTATTATTGGCTTTGAAATCATCCAATGCGCTACGCATTTGAGCAGCGATATCATCATTGTAGTCACCTGTTTCGTTAATGGTGTCTAACAAGTCTGTTTGATCGCTACGAACATAACTCAACATTGCCGCTTCAAAATCATTTACTTTGTTGACCGGAATGTCATCAAGGAAGCCTTCATTTGCTGCAAATAACGAGAATGCTAGTTCAGCTGTTTTCAATGGAGAGTACTGTGACTGCTTCATTAGCTGAGTTACACGTTCACCACGCTCTAGCTGCTTACGAGTTGCCTCATCAAGATCCGATGCGAACTGCGAGAATGCCGCTAATTCACGATACTGAGCCAAGTCAAGACGAATACCACCACCCAATTTTTTAATGATAGTTGTCTGTGCTGCACCACCTACTCGTGATACCGATAGACCCGCATCAATCGCTGGACGTGTACCTGCATTGAACAAATCAGAATCTAGGAATATCTGCCCATCTGTGATTGAGATTACGTTAGTAGGTACGAATGCCGATACGTCACCTTCTTGAGTCTCAATAATAGGATAAGCCGTCAAAGAGCCTGTTTTCCCTTTTACTTTACCGTTAGTCATTTTCTCGACAAAATCCGCATTTACACGAGCTGCGCGCTCAAGTAGACGAGAATGCAAGAAGAAAACATCACCAGGATAAGCTTCACGACCCGGAGGGCGTCGTAGTAATAATGATACTTGACGATAAGCCCAAGCTTGCTTAGTCAAATCATCATAAATAATAAGTGCATCTTCACCACGGTCACGGAAATACTCGCCCATTGCACAACCTGCATAAGGAGCAAGAAATTGCATTGAAGCAGGGTCCGAAGCGTTAGCAGCAACAACAATGGTATATTCCATCGCACCATGCTCTTCAAGCTTACGTACTACCGCCGCTACAGAGGATGTTTTTTGTCCAATTGCAACATAAATACAGGTAACCCCTTTGCCTTTTTGGTTGATAATTGCATCAATACCAATGGCGGTTTTACCTGTCTGACGATCGCCGATAATTAATTCACGCTGACCACGGCCTACAGGAACCATAGAATCAAGTGCTTTTATACCTGTTTCCATCGGTTCATTAACCGATTGACGCTCGATTACACCAGGAGCTTGACGCTCGATTGGCGCATAACCGTCATCTTCAATAGGACCATTGCCATCAATAGCCTGACCTAATGAGTTTACGACCCGACCTTTCAGGTTTGGACCTACTGGAACTTCCAGAATACGCCCTGTACATTTGGCTGTATCACCTTCTTTTAAGGTCTTAAAGTCACCAAGGACAACGGAGCCTACAGAATCACGCTCAAGGTTTAGAGCTAGCCCGAATACACCGTTTGAGAACTCAATCATCTCACCTGACATGACATCGCCCAAACCGTGAATACGCACGATCCCGTCTGCTACAGAAACGATTGTACCTTCGGTACGTGCTTCTGCTTCTACTTCGAAGCTATCAATACGCTTCTTTATAATTTCACTAATTTCAGTTGGATTTAACTGCATTGTAATTCCTCTAGCATTAATCCTGTTAGCCGACCAAGGAATGCGTCATTCCACGCAATCTATCTTGTATCGAACCATCTATTACTAAGTCACCTGCCCGAATAATTGCACCACCTAAAATTGATTCATCAATTTCAGTAGTGATTTTGACATCACAACCCAAACGTTTTTTCAAAGCTGCAGCAATGGTAGCTTTTTCATCATCAGTTAATTCCTGCGCTGATGTGACCACTGCTTCAATAACGTCTTCGGCTTCGTCTTTCAGCACTTCATATAAAGCGCTGATTTCAGGAAGGACTTCCAATCGATCATATTCCGCCAGTTGCTTTACAAGGTTTGCAGCCTTGTCATCCAATTGACCATCACAAATTTTGACTACAGCATCTGCTGTACTTTCTTTTGTCATAGTCGGATTATCAAGCAATGCACGCACGTCATCATTACTGACTACAGCACCTAGGAATGCTAGTTTCTCTGACCATTCAGTCAAAGTACCTGCATCTTCAGCCAATTCAAACAAGGCGCGTGCATAAGGGCGGGCGGTGGTAGTTAATTCTGACATCTAACTACCTAGATCTTCGCAACAAGATCAGCTAAAACACTTTTGTGTGTTTTAGCATCAATCTCTTTGCCGAGGATTTTACTCGCTCCGGCAACTGCTAATTCCGATACCTGAGTGCGCAGGCCATCTTTAGCACGAATGATTTCTTGTTTCAGTTCAGCGTCAGCTGCTACTTTAATACGATTAGCTTCCTCAACTGCTTTATCTTTCGCCTCTTCCAGCATTTGGCTCTCACGAGCTTTGCCTTGAGATACGATTTCAGCAGCTTGAGTTTTTGCGTCACGCAAGATCTCTGTCGCTCTTTCTTTTGCTAAGCGAGCATCTTCAGCACCCTTTTCTGAAGCAGCAAGACCTTCGGCGATACGCGCCTTACGATCTTCCATATTGTCCAGAATTGGCTCCCAAAGGTAGCGCTTAATGAACAGTATCAGGAGAGTGAAAACAATCACTTGTCCAAATAAAGTTGCGGTGATATTCATAATTTACTCCGAATGTTAATCAGATAATAAAAAACACTTAGAGTTGATTAGCCACCTAATGCAGCTTTAGCTGCACCAATGAATGGGTTAGCAAAGATGAACCACATTGAGATACCCAATACGATCATTGGGAATGCTTCCATCAAACCACCAGTGAAAAGCATTTGACCTGTAAGCTGAGCACGCATCTCAGGCTGACGAGCAATACCTTCGATAAACTTAGAACAGATCATGCCCCAACCTAGAGCAGAACCTAGTCCAGCAGCAGCAAGAATGATTCCTACGCCGATAGCAGTTGATGACATGATTTCAGATACCATTGAAGCATCCATAGTTAATCTCCTAAAAAGATAAAATAAAAATAATATAAAAAAAACAGTGTATTGACGGTTACCAGCAATTGATACCGCCGTCTAATCTAGTGTTCGTCTACACCTTGGCTAGCAAGACTTAAATATACAATAGTCAATAGCATGAAGATGAAGGCCTGCAAAGGAATAACCAGCAAGTGGAAAATTGACCAAAGCATGCCAAGTACGACTTGTCCTGGTATTGCCCAAGCAAAGCCCAGCAATGCAATTAATAAGAACAACAACTCGCCTGCAAACATGTTACCGAAAAGCCTTAATCCTAAGCTCACTGGTTTTGCAACTTCTTCAATGGTTGTCATTAACACATTAAAGGGAGCAAGAATTATCTTAACCACAATATTGCTTGCTGCAAAAGGGTGTGTCACAAAGACTTTCAGATAGCCGAGTAGACCTTTATTCTTGATGTTATAAAAGATGATCAAGCCAAAGACGATAATTGCCAAGGCAAAAGTGGTATCAAGATTGGTTGTTGGAACAGCTTTGAAGTAAGTATGATGAGGGTCAGCACCAAATACCGACGCAATGCCTGTAACCAAGCCCGGCAACAAATCTACTGGAATGATATCCAGAAGGTTCATTAAAAAAACAATCGTGAAGATGGTAATAGCCAATGGGCCTATTAAACGATCTGCACTAGGGAATATATCTTTAACTTGTTGGTTTACAAATTCAACTATAGTTTCCAGAAGATTTTGCATCCCCGTTGGTTTATCTGCATCAAGGTTGCTTCCTACTCTCCATCCCACAAATGCAATCAAACTCGCCAAGATAACAGTGACCAGAAACGTATCAATAAAAAACACGTCAAAATCAACCAAAGCTTTTGGTTGACCACCAAGACTAGCATTAGTCAAATGGTGCTGGATGTATTCAACGGGATTTGAAATTGCTGGCGCGTTAGTATCGCTCACAATTAAACCTACCTATATAAAATTAAAATCTGGTTATACATCCTGTTTCAAAAACAAGATGCTCTGTCTGGATACTGTGAAATACTGCTTTTGTTATTCTTATTTTATTGAGTTATCTCATTACCCAACTGCATATTCTTTTATTGTGTACTACTTATTGCGTTCCACATAGTCACTTAGCTCGCTTAGACCCATAAATCATATAAGCCAACTGTGCTAGGGCAAAGGTTCCAAGCATGGCAGGAGGATTAAGCTTCAACACACCCATACCGACCCCAAACATAACTAATACAAATATAAATCTTTGGATAACGCCAAGATAGAGAGTTAAAACACCACCATCTGGATTATCGTCTGCCATTCCAGCTGCACTTTCTAAGCGCCATGACAACAATAGCGTATTTACTATTGCTACCGCTCCTCCGAAAAGAGAGCCCCACATTGCCACTTCGCCCATATAATAAACAAAAGCTGTGGCACTAACGAGAATCAATATGATTTGTATGATTATTAAACTACGCATCCACTTTCATCGTTAGTGTAATCAGCAAGAATTTTAAGTTTCTGTGCTCAATTTGGACTGAGATATTAGCATCCTCATTAGCCAGTAACAAGCTCATCAAGAAACTAACATTAGAAAACACTAAAATAATTATGTTGACTATGTTTTAACCTCCCTTGTGGCACTCAAACGTAATGCATATTTAACCGTATAATATAAAACAATACCCACTCCATCAGCTAATAAATCAGCCAGTTCAAATGAACGATATTCCGTAAAATTCTGCAAAATTTCAATTAATGCACCGTAGCAAAGTAAGGGTATACCTTTCCACAGCCAAAACGGTTTTCGTGCCGTTGTCAGATCTGTCAATAAGGCAAAACAGAAAAAGACAATCAAATGAACTAACTTATCATTTACTTTGGGTAGCGCATAATCACTAAGTGGCATAGTTGCCACCCACAAACCTAACACCATTAAGAACACTAACAACAAACGGGTGCTAACTTTAAACGCACCTATGCGGCGCAATTCTCTGACAAACGATATGAGTTTATACACTATTTTAAATGCCTATTTGATACAATGGGCAGCATGATTGCACACTATTCTAGCTTACGTCTAGTGACTCAGCTTAAACAGTAGTAGAAAACGCTAATATAAGGATATTGACCTATGGATGTTTCATACATTCTCGATGAACTAAACAAACCTCAACGTGAAGCTGTTTCTGCCCCATCATTACCCGTGCTTGTTTTAGCTGGGGCTGGTAGTGGTAAAACACGCGTATTAGTTCACCGTATTGCATGGCTGATAGAAGTCGAACAAATAGCTCCTTTCAGCGTACTCTCTGTTACTTTTACCAATAAAGCAGCTCACGAAATGCGAGGTCGCATAGAAGATCTGCTTGGCGCTCCTATCGGTGGCATGTGGGTAGGTACTTTTCATGGACTCGCTCATCGTTTACTTAGACGACACTGGCAAGAAGCCAACCTCCCTCAACACTTCCAAATTCTTGATTCAGATGACCAACTTCGTCTTGTAAAACGCGCACAACGCAGCTTAGACCTTGACGATAAACTATGGCCTCCCAGACAAGCTCAGTGGTTTATTAATGCCAGAAAAGATGAAGGCGTTAGGCCACAATACATGCAAGACAATGGAGACATTAACTATGTGCAAATGATTCGTATCTATACGGCTTATGAAGCACTATGCAAGCAATCTGGTGTGGTTGATTTCGGTGAGCTACTATTGCGTTCACTAGAGCTCATCCGGGATAATCCTGAATTACAAAAGCACTATCAGCAACGTTTCAGACATATCTTAGTTGATGAGTTTCAGGATACTAACGAACTTCAATATGCATGGCTTCAACTATTGTCTGGTGGCACCAACCCAGTTTTTGCAGTTGGTGACGATGATCAGTCTATCTATGGCTGGCGCGGTGCGAAAATTGAAAACATACAAAACTTTGCTAAAGATTATTCACAAGCGGTTACCGTTCGCCTAGAACAAAACTACCGCTCCACTAGCAATATTCTAGACGCAGCCAATGCACTCATAGCAAATAACCAAGGTCGATTAGGTAAAAATCTGTGGACTGAAGATGGTGATGGCGAACTAATTAAACTTTATGCCGCATACAATGAAGTTGACGAAGCCAACTACATCGCAGGTCAAATACATAAGTGGGTTGAACAAGGAGGGAAACGTGATGAAGTTGCAATTTTATATCGCTCCAATGCCCAGTCCCGAGTTTTTGAGTCCACTTTTATTGAACAGGGTATCCCGTATCGCGTATACGGCGGACAACGTTTTTTTGAACGTGCAGAAATTAAAGACGCACTCGCTTATCTACGCATTACTGCCAACCGAGATGATGACCCTTCTTTTGAACGCATCATTAATCAACCTACTCGTGGCATTGGCGATAAAACAGTAAGCAATATTCGAGATTACGCATCTAACCAGAACCTTTCTTTATGGCAAGCTAGTCACTCTATTCTAAAGGAAGGCGGACTAACGGCACGGGCAGGAAATGCAGTACAAGGCTTCCTTGACCTTATCAACGAAATGGCAACAGGAATTGATCGATTAGCACTACATGACCAAGTAAGACACGTCATCGCTGATTCAAAACTCAAAGAGCACTTTATTAAGAAAGAAGGTGAGGAAAAAGGCAATAACCGAGTTGAAAACTTGAAAGAGCTTATCTCTGCATCTCAATCTTTTGAATACAAACCGGAAGATGAACACGCCAACCTCGACATTCTTACAGCCTTTCTGTCACATGCCGCGCTTGAAGCAGGTGAAGGACAAGGTGATCCCGGTGAAGATACTGTACAAATGATGTCTATGCATTCAGCCAAAGGGCTTGAATTTCAACAAGTCTTTATTACTGGCATGGAAGAGGGTTTATTTCCTCATAAGAATGCGCTTGAAGAAGCAGGCAGAATGGAAGAGGAACGAAGACTTTGCTACGTTGCAATAACACGCGCAAGACAAGTACTAACACTTAGCTATGCTGAGCAACGCCAACTCTATGGAAATACTATTTTTGGGATAGTGCCTTCACAATTTATTCATGAGATACCTGAAGAACTGATTGAAGAAGTGCGCTCTCAGCAAGTGCCTACTTGGAAGACTCATGCTACCACACGACAGAATACTCCCCTGCATACGTCATATAATGAAACAGGATATTCTGTTGGCCAACGTGTCAGCCATGGAAAATTTGGTGAAGGTATAATTCTGGATACAGAAGGTGCTGGTAGCTCAGCACGAGTGCAAGTTAACTTTGACTACGAAGGGAGCAAGTGGTTGGTATTAGCCTATGCTAATTTATCAGCTATATAATACCTCCACTATTTATTTGTACGCATAAAAAAGGCCGCTAAAAGCGGCCTTTTTCGCCTAAGCCATTAAGGCTTACATTTCAACACCTAAGTCTTCAAGAACTTTGATAGTCAAACCACCGCGAGGTAGATCTTTCTCAACTTGGTATTTATTAACCGAGTTCAGTGTGCCGCGACCAATACTTCCATCAACAGGCCCATTGTAGAATCCAGCATCTTTAAGCGCTTGTTGAATTTTCATATTCAATTCTTTCGTCATATTTGTCTGACAAAGTACACGACGCCACTCTAGCTTCTCACTTGAAACTTTCTTACGTAACTCAACCACTTTAGTTTGGGCTGGAACAGTTGTACGAACGATTTCAGCAGCTGTGGCAACTTTCTCAATCTTAACCGTTTTAGTTTCAGCAGCCACTTTCTCTTCTTCTACAGAAGCAGGAGTATCAAGAACTAGCTTCTTAAGAGTTTTCTGAATAGCAGGGATTTCTTTCAAACAAACTTGGAGCCCTGTGTAAGTCCCTTCACCTTCTTCTGCAGATGGACGCCAGCTAAACTGGGCATCAGAAACTTTTGCACGAGTGGTTACTGTTTTAAACTCAGCTTCAACTGCTTCTTTCTCTGAAGTGGCATCTGTTACAAGTTTACTGATTTTAACTGCTTTAGTTTCTGCTGGAACTTCCGACTCTTCAACTTCAGCCTTAGTCTTTAGGACTGTTTTAAAGAATGAGTCATATTTAGCAGGCACTTGTACCAAACACATGATCTCACCTGTGGTGTTATCAATACGCTCTACTAAACCAGAGCCTTTTTTCCATACGGCTTTAGCAGGCTCAATCTCAACTTTCTCTTCAACTTTCTCATAAACGGCTGGAATTGATTTTTTTACGTTATAAGCAGGTCGAGCAGTTACTACTTCTTCACTAGCTTCAAACTCAGCAGCTTTTATCACGATATTCTCAGAAGCTTCTTTAACTTCAACTTTCTTTTCACTTGTCTCAAACTTAGCTGGCGCATAAAACTCACGGTAACATTGACCCGCAGTTGCAGAATCAATTTCAATACCACTTGTCTTAGCAGCAACTAGCAATGCAGGACTAGCAGGAATGCCTTTGCGACCCAATGAAGTTACCCATTCATTTCGAGCAGGCTCTATTTCTACTATCTCTTCTTCTGCACGGTATTTAGCTGGCACTGCTTTAAGTGTTGTAAAAGCAGGCTTAGTCTCAACTTCTTGTTCAGCCGAATCAAATGTAGCTGGAACAATTTCAACAGTCTCTTGTTCAGGTTGCACTTCTACTTCTTCAGTATTTGTTTCATAGTTAGCAGGAACAATTACTTTTGCAAAACATTCACCTGGTTTTGCATCGGGTAAAGTATTCGTTGCATCAACTGGTTTAGCTTCCCCTTCTGCATATGACTGCATCGCTACAGAAACAGAAATAGCTAATAAGGCCACTGAGGCAATACTTTTATTTATCATGTTTATACCTAAATTTAATAATTCTAAAATTTGTGAAATACAGAGCCCTCATCAATATAAAGCTCTCGGCTATATAGAGTGTTCTCTGCATAAATACTTATTTGTAATTAGAGCACATTATATCCATATAAGTGTGTCGAACAAAGTGCTTAAAGATAGCTATAAGCTAACCCTAATGGCTTCGGCACAAAGTGCCATTAATAGACCCGGAAATAGACCTAAGGCAATAACTAAAAAGCCATTTGTTGTCAGTAGTACATTAAAGCCAACACCCATAGTAAGAGTAATGTCTTCCTTAGGCTTATCAAAATACATAAGCTTGACAGCTCGTAAATAATAGAAAGCACCGACCACTGACATAAGTACTGCTAAAACAGCTAACCAGACAAACCCTGCCTGCACTACTGCTTGCAATACGGCGAGTTTAGCATAAAAACCAACTAGAGGGGGGACACCTGCCATTGAGAACAAGAATAGCAACATCATGAAAGCATACCAAGGATGGCGATCATTCAAACCACGAAGGTCTTCAATACTGTCAGCCTCTATTCCAGAATGACTCAGCAGTATAATAATCGCGAATCCACCAAGAGCTGTTATTGCATAAGTAACCGTATAAAACATAGCTGCTGAATAGCCAGGCTCATTCGCACTTAGAATGCCTAACATCACAAAGCCCATATGAGATATCGTTGAATAAGCAAACATTCGTTTGATATTAGTTTGTGCAATCGCGGCAATATTACCTATTACTAGTGATAAAACAGCAAGTGGAATAAGCATTTGCTGCCAACCCGCTGACCCAAATTCCATACCACCTACTAACAATCGCATTGCCATTGCAAAAGCCGCTATTTTAGGAGCTGAACCCAAAAACATAGTAATCGGTGTAGGAGCACCTTGGTAAACATCAGGAACCCACATATGGAAAGGAGCCACGCCAAACTTAAAGCCTAACCCTACTATTATAAAGGTCAAGCCAAACAACAAAACGACGTTCGACATAATGTCCTGACTAGCGACATAACTGCCAACACCTTTGAAATCAATCGCTCCACTCAATCCATAAAGTATAGACATGCCGTATAACAACATACCTGATGCTATTGCACCTAGTACAAAGTATTTCATCGCCGCTTCTGATGATTTACCGTCATCCCTTCTAAAGGCAACCAAGGCATAAAGCGAAAGTGAAAGTAGCTCAAGACCTAAGTAGACAACCAACATAGTATTAGCTGAAATCATGATCATCATGCCAAGTGTGGCAAACATACTTAGGGTGTAAAATTCACCTTTAAATATCTTTCGGTCAATCAGGTACGGGCGTGCATAAATAAAAGTTGCCATAACAAGAAACAATACAGCCACCTTCAATACAATAGCCATATTATCTAAAACGAACATGCCATTAAATGCTTCTGCTCGCTCACCGCCGTAACTATTTACTACCAATACAACGGTAGCAAGCATAGAACCTAGCGCCGCAATATATCCAAAGGTACGACATTTTTCTCCTAAAAAAGCATCTAGAAGTAAAACCAAACAAGTCGCAGCCAGCAAGAACATTTCAGGAGTTGCCAAGCTAAAGTTCATAACCGAATCCATTAGTTCACTCCTGGCAGTTTAGACTGCGTTGCCAAATCAACAATATGTACCACGGTAGCTTCCATCACATGTAAAAGTGGCTGTGGCCATAAGCCCACTAATAAAACAGCAAAGGCTAGCACTGCAAGAAAGCCAAACTCTCGCTTATTCACATCCTGCAACATGGCAACTTGGTCATTTGCAACACCACCAAACAAGACTCGCTTGACCAACCAAAGTGTATATCCAGCTCCAACTATTAAAGTCGTAGCCGCAAGGAAGGCAATCCAGAAGTTAGCTTTAAAGCTAGCAAGGATAACCATGAACTCACCAACAAATCCTGAGGTTCCCGGTAAGCCTGTATTTGCCATTGCAAATAAAACAAAGAATCCGGTGAAAATTGGCATGGTATTGGCTACACCGCCATAGGCATCAATTTCACGAGTATGCATACGGTCATACAGCACGCCGATACACAAGAACATCGCTCCGGAAATAAACCCATGAGAAATCATTTGCGCCATACCACCTTGTATAGCTAAAACTGACCCTTCGTAGCTACCCGTATTGTTATAAATAGCGTAAATCAAGAAGAAACCTAATGTCACAAACCCCATATGGGCAATGGATGAATAGGCTACTAGCTTTTTCATATCCTTTTGAACAAGTGCAACAAAACCAATATAAACCACAGCAGTTAATGACATAAATATCACTAGCCAAGTCAGTTCACGAGCCGCATCTGGCACCATAGGTAACGAAAACCTTAGGAAACCATACCCACCAATTTTCAGCATTATCGCTGCCAGCACAACGGAGCCGCCAGTTGGCGCTTCAACATGAGCATCCGGCAACCATGTATGTACAGGCCACATCGGTACTTTTACACCGAAGGCTATCAAAAATGATAGGAAGATTAAAATTTGTGCTGACATGCCTAGTTCTAGGTTATACATATCAGCAATAGCAAAGCTTCCGCCCTTGTTAAACATATAGATCAAGCTGATCAACATGAATACCGAGCCAAAAAAGGTATAAAGGAAGAACTTTATAGTTGCATAAACACGATTAACACCGCCCCACACCCCAATCACTAGGAACATGGGAATCAACATAGCTTCGAAGAAAATATAGAAAAGCATGGCATCTTGAGCTGCAAACACGCCATTAATAATACCTTCCATAATTAAGAAAGCAGCCATATATTGTGCCGGCTTTTTCTTAATAACTTCCCAACCAGCAACTACTATTAAAACAGTAGTAAATGTATTCAGAAGAATCAGCGGCATAGCAATGCCGTCGACGCCTAGATGATAATTAATTTTAAACGTATCAATCCAAACATGCTTTTCTTCAAACTGCATTAGATAAGAACTAGCGTCAAATCCTGTCCACAGAGGGATACTCACAATAAACGTGAGAACTGAAAAGAATAGTGCCGCAGGACGCGAAAGTTTGTCACCCGCTACCAGCACTACCAGACCACCTATAATAGGAAGCCAGATAACAAGACTTAATAATGACCAACCATCCATAAACATGATTCCTTAAATACCTGCTTTATAGATAACCCAACCCATTAGGGCGAGGAGACCAATAATCATAGAAAATGCATAATGGTACATATATCCCGTCTGCAAGTACTTTGACCAACCCGCTAACTTTTTAACAAAGCGTGCAGAGTCATTAACAATTCCATTGTCAATTAACAT
>JAZGES010000260.1:0-8364 GCA_036478935.1 Thiotrichaceae bacterium | reverse complement strand
ACACCCTACTATAAATAGTAGTAACCACAACAGCTCAAATGTGGTTATTTTTGAAGGTATATACATGGCAACACACCAGATAGACAGCCTGATTAAATTCACTAACAGCCAAGGCATTGGTGCCACCGGCACCCTAGTACAGATATCTCGAAATAGTATCGTAATGGAAGTCTACAACCCCTACTCTATTGTACAGCTCAGTGAAGTTTTGGATGACTTACATATTCGCCGAGAAGACCGAATTATTTATCAAGGTCGTGCCGTAGTTAGCACTCTGGTTAATACGGGCTTGTACCTTATAGTCTCTGCCACACTAGTAGAGCCATGGAAAGATTTAAGTGGACTAGAACAAGATCCCCTTGGAATTCAAGAAGAAGCCGAGCGCTTTTTATCCGACTGGGAGTCCTCTCATCAACTTGATCAGAGCTTTCAATTAGTCATTAATGACATTCGCTCTCTCCTTCTAGAATTAAGCCGCTGGTTGGAACAAGTTGACTTATTTGCAGAGAATGATGGAGTTACCCATAGCCGTGAACTAACCCACGATTTATTCTCACAACTTCAACACCCTCTACTACCCAAGTTAACCAAACTATTTGGTAAATTTGAGGAAGAAGCTGCAAAAATAGCCGAAGACAAGGTAGGCATTCACAGAAATTTTGCACAACGTGACCTGCATCCTCTATTGCTTAGGTCGCCCTTCTTATGGAGAACTTATAACAAACCGCTTGGATATGCGGGTGATTATGAGATGGTCAACATGATGCTACGAGACCCCTATGAAGGGCCTACCATGTATTCAAAGCTGATAAACAGCTTAATGCTGAAGCTCGGCCCCGTAGCCGGACACCAAAACCGTATTGACATACTAGTAGATATTCTTAAAAAGAAATCGGAAGAAGCAAGCTTAAATAACAAGAAACTCCGTGTTCTAAATATTGCCTGTGGCCCTGCGCTTGAAGTTCAACAGTTGATACAAGCAGGACAACTAGATGATTCGGTAGAGTTCACTCTTCTCGACTTTAGTGAAGAGACACTAAGCCATACAAAACATAAGATAGATGCTGCCATTAATACAGGAAGTTTAAAACCAACCATCAAGTACATTCATAAATCAGTACATACACTGCTTAAAGAAGCAGGAAAAGAAATGCCTGATAATAATTATTATGACATGGTTTATTGTGCTGGTCTTTTTGACTATATTTCAGATAAGGTCTGCAATAGATTATTACGACTTTTCTACCAACAAACCAAAGTTGGCGGACTAACTTTGGTTACTAATGTTCATTCTGAAAACCCTGCTCTCTATCAAATGGAATACCTAATGGAGTGGCACTTAATCTACCGTGATGAAGCGCATTTTCTAAAGTTATTCCCAGATAAAGGTGAACAAACAGTTTACAGGGATAAATCAGGGACAAACCTTTTCTTAGAGATTCAAAAGACAGACTAGGATGGTTAATGCAACTTCAGTAAAAGAGGCTTATCTCGAATCAAGTACCAGCTTGAGGATGCAAGAACTTAATACGGCATTCCTAGTGGCGCTTGCATTAATGCCAATGGGTGTAGTGATTGATTTCATTACCTACGATGCCTATTTTTCAGAGCTAAGTATTATTCGCATTGCTGGCATCGCGTTGCTACTTATAGCTTATATACTCTATAAAAAACAACAAACTAAAACTTATCTTCAGTACTTTGAAAACCTCTGGACAACTATAATTGTTGTCACGCTATGCTTCATGATTTATATAACAGGAGGAGCAAGCTCATCCTATTATGCCGCTCTTAATTTAGTCATTATTGCCGCCACCTTTTTGTTACCACTTAATTTAGCCAACTCTCTGGTCATGTTCGCAATTACACTTTTTGCCTACTTTGTAACAGTAATACTCCATGATACCGCTGTATTTTCTAAAGATTTGAAGATTGTATTTAATAACTTCTATTTTATCATTTTGACAGGGATCATTGGCTGCACGGCAAGCTATATCAATGAAAAACGACGCTACACCCAATTTTCATTACGCTATGAGCTAAACAAAAGAAATAAAGAACTAGCTGAACTAGACCGAATTAAATCCAACTTCTTCGCCAATATAAGTCACGAACTACGTACTCCTTTAACTTTGATTCTGTCACCTGTCGAAGATCTATTGCAGTCAGATCAACCTTTTGACTTCAAAGTTAATCAGTTACTAACTACAGCACGTGATAATGGCTATCGCTTATTAAAATTAGTCAATGACATCCTAAGTATAATCCGTCTAGATGAGCACGATACAGAACTTGAATGTAAGCCAGTAGATGTCCAACCGCTATTAAAGAGTATTGTAAATAGCATGCAACATCTCGCAGAAAAACAAAAAATATCTCTGCATACTAAGATCGGTCTTGATTCAACCATTATCGATGCCAACGTTAATGCCCTTGAAAAGATTTTTATCAACCTACTGAATAATGCCATTAAGTTCACCCCAGAGAATGGCGAGATAGTGGTTAGTGACAAAACGAATTCAGAAGGAATCACTATTACTATTTCTGACACAGGAATCGGCATTAGTGAAGAAGACCTGCCCCATATCTTCGAAAGATTTCAACAAGCAGATAGCTCTGCCACACGTAAATATCAAGGTACTGGTCTTGGTCTTGCATTAGTACGCGAGCTTACTCTGGCACAAAAAGGACGCATTACGGTAGATAGCCAGCTAGATAAGGGAACCACCTTTACCGTCTTTTTTCCTTTCATTGAAGAAGAGGAAGAATCAAAACCTGCAGCCGCCACAGCTAATAATAATCAAGTAGCATCCAGCCCCTTGGAAAAGCTACATCAAAAAGCTGATTATGCTCTACATCTAAACCGCCCAGATACAACAACCTTAGAACCTGCCAAACAAGATATAACTAATAATAACGTTCAAGACACACGTGAAAAGTTACTGATCGTTGAAGATGAACCCGATTTACGCACCTATTTAGTCAATACACTCTCAGAAGACTACCAAGTTTTTTCAGCCGCTGATGGTCAAGCTGGACTCGATCTTGTAATTAAATATAAGCCTGATCTAGTTTTATTAGATTTAATGCTACCTAAAATAGATGGCTTAGCGCTGTGTAAAAAGATTAAAAATGATGACCGATTACAATTCACTAAGGTCGTTTTATTAACGGCTCGCATCGATGAGCAATCTAAAATTACCGCTTTGGAAAATGGCGCCGATGACTTCATTACCAAGCCCTTTTCAACGACTGAATTAAAAACCCGCTTAAGCAACTTATCCGACTCGCTGCAACTTGAAAAAGGTCTGCAAACTCATAACGCTGAATTAGCTAAAGCACTAACCGATCTTAAAGCAGCAGAAAGTAAATTACTGCATAGTGAAAAGCTAAGTGCTATTGGTAGCCTAGCTGCTGGCTTGCTGCATGAAGTTAATAACCCACTTAATTACACACTGACAGCCGCACAAATATTAAAACGCGATCCAACTATTAAAGCAGATGAAGATATGCTGGAAATGGTGGATGATATTATCGAAGGCATGGATCGTATCAAAGCTATTGTAAAAGACCTGCATACTTTTGCTTACCCAGAAGAAGTCGACAAACAACAAGCTTTTGTTCTGACAGATGCAATTGACAGCTCCTTACGCTTTACAGCTAGTGAAAAAGACTTTATAAATATACAGGTTAATATCCCCGAATCATTAGAAGTGATAGGTTCACACAGCCATATTGTACAAGTGCTGGTTAACCTAATGACCAATGCAATAAAAGCGCTAAAAGCTGCACCTAAGAAAGAAGGTGCTACTATAGATATTGTAGCTGAATGCATATCCCCCACCGACGAAAATAGCACCAACACAAACACTTCGGAACCACGCGTACGCATATCTATTCGAGACAATGGAATAGGTATTGAGCAAGAGGTAATATCTCGAATCTTCGAACCTTTTTATACGACTCGTGATGTGGGAGAAGGCTTAGGTATGGGGCTTAGTATTTGCCATACCATTATAGAAAACCACGGCGGTTCAATAGCTGTTGATAGTGAATTAGGAAAATTCACAGAATTCAGCTTTGACTTAGCGCTTGCAAACGACTCAGGAGAGTTATAGAGATGACTGTTACTAATAAAGATTCACACGCCATCCTTTTTGTAGATGATGAGGAAAAGGCACGGAAGATGTTTACCCGTTTAGTGTCTACTCAATTCACTGTATTGACTGCTGCCGACGTAAAAGAAGCAAAAGAAATACTGGATAAAGAACATGAGAACATCGGTGTATTAATCACAGACCAACGTATGCCCGGTGAGTTAGGAGTTGATTTATTACGTCATATCCGTAGAACATATCCTAAAATAATTAGAATGCTGACCACAGCCTATACCGATCTTGATGATGCAATAGAGGCTGTCAATACCGGTGAAATTTTTCGCTATATCAATAAACCTTGGAATGTAGATGAGTTATTGATTGATCTACGTTTAGCTATGAACTTCTTCAACATTGAGCAAGATAGGCAGCAACTTATTCAGGAAAAAATGAGCCTTTCTCACCGTCAATCACGTATTGAAATGATGAAAAGTTTGATCACGATGAGTAGCTCACAAGCACACTTTAATCGGCCTAAGCAGGCAGTAAAATCATTTTTACAACAAGTTGCTGAACCTCAGATATTGGCTGAACAAAATTTCACTAAAGAGGCCAACGGTTATTGGGAAGGGGAAGTTGATAAAACTGAAAAGATGATACAGATAAATACCAGTCTTAATCAGTGGTCGGAACAAGCATCTGACTTTATAAATACGGATGGTAGTTCTGAGGCTATTGACTATCAAGGCTGTATTGATCAAGTTGGAAATGAGCTATCTATTAATATCATGCTTGATGGCGCGAATAACCCGTCAGCACAGAGTGCGTTGAATCAACAAGGCATAACGGCATTACTCAGTGTTATTTCACAAACACTAGCTAACTCAGGGAACGATTTAAAACTCGCTATCAACAACGTTGATCAAGGGGTAGAAATCACTGGAACAGCATCTTCTCCAAATAGTGGACTAGCAGAGCAATTCTTAACAATGGGAGATGCCAACAGCGACCAACAACTTGGACAGTTGCTAGCTACCTTTATATTGATTCATCATTTAGGGGGCAGTGTAAAATTAGGCTTTGAAGAGACCAATTTGGCTACTATTCAAGTAACTATTCCACAAAGCATGGATAACGATACGGATGATATTCAGGATGGAGTCTGGATTGAGGATTTGTTTGTTCTATATAGCTGATTGAATATCTGATAGCTAATTGAATATCTGAAAATTATAAATAGCTTATAATAATCTATAGGTTGGGCAAAGCATTAGCGTGCCCAACATGCTACGAAGTGTTGTAACTAATCTAGTTAGCCTTGGATAACTTACAATAGCGAATGCAATATAGCCTTAGAAACTGCTCCAGTACGAGTAACCGAATTCAGCTTTTTCTTGGCATTATCCAAATGAAAGCAAGCCGTTCTCTCAGAAATACTTAATATCACTGACATTTCCCAAGCTGTCTTTCCTTCTGCAGCCCAACGTAAGCACTCCTTCTCCCGTGCTGTCAGGATGTCGGTATAGATATGATCTTTATCTTGATTATGCAAATCAAAAAGAGTAGCACCTAGCAAATAAAGTGAATGTTGAGTCACTATAGAATCAAGTGTTGAGCGCTCAAAGGCAGCTGATACCGTACCACTTAACAAGCCAAATTCACTACCAATCCCATGGTATGGGAACGTAATACCAGAAACGATGCCAAACTCTGAGGCTTCTGCAAAAATCTTTTTATTCTTTTTATCAAGCTCTGTAGCAGGGTCAAGCCAAACCAAGGGTGTACTCTTAGCACGGCAATGACTTACCGTCAGGTCATGATCAAAATAATTGGACTGCTGATAACGATGCTGCCATTCCTTAGGGTAGGCACTAAGGGTACGCAAGTCTGGATGTGTATTAGCGCTATTAAAAAGAGAACTGGCAAAATAGAAATTTTCCACACCCATTTCATGGCAAAAGGTTTCTACCGAAGTTAGCAATTCTTGGTCATTAGCTGACCCTTCAATCACTTGTTTTATTTTGAGCAGTAAATCTGTTTGCATGAATAATTGAGTCTATCGAGTGTCGCGACAGTATAGCGCATAAAATAATCATTTCTGTTCGTAAATTATCAAATCATGTAAATAATTGTAAAGATAGGTTAAGACACTGTAAACGCTCTATATTGAACAGACTTCACCATCATAAACTGCCATAACGTCTTTTAATTCTTTGTGAATATAACTCCGCTCCTCTTCATCCAAATCGCTCAACTCGGTGGGTACTTCACCTTGATCAAGTAAACTGATAACTTTATTCACATCCTTACAACCACTTTGAGCTAGGTTTTCAAGAACATCATCTAGATAAAGTTGACGATCATCTTCTACATCTCCAGTGCCAAACCAAAAGTTCATGCCCTTTTTTAGGAACTCATCATGGATAAGATAATGCGTTCCATCACAAGAGAAGTTTAATCCGATAAAACCATTCACTAAATTTAATGACCCTGAGCGTAAATAGATGGTTCGATCAGCAAACCGAAGTGCTGAGAACTGTTTGAAGATTTTCATAATATCTTCTTTAGGCACAATGGATCGCTCAAAATAGGCGCGGCGCGGGTATGCCAAGCAAATACTCATATCCGAGAGTTCATCCATCGTCAAAATACGATATACAAAGGGGTCATCCACATGCCAAACCGTTACGCGGCTACTAGAATAATGAATCTGACAATGGTAAACCCCATGTTCAATCATCAGCTCTTCTAGAATCGCCATGACACTATCTAACTGAGCATCCATCTCACTTTCTACACGTTGCTGTAAAAACAGCCCGTCACGGATAGAAGGATCTCCCTTTATTTGTCGATACTGGCGTGGTTCTTCGTAGATTTCATCCGCTGGTGGTAATTCACGCAGATCATAATCAACTCCAAGAAAACCCAGCACTTTCTTATTTTCATCTCTGATGACTTGAATAGCCGTGATCGAAGGTCGCTTCCGGTTTAAACTTATATAAGCTTCTGATAAATCACAATCCAGCGCTTCGCTACCTTCCTGGTTAGCTGTTTCTATCAGAAACTTTTTCATATAAGGCCGTTGAGAACGATCTCGCCCGGTATCAACTATATTCATTCCTTCATTAAAAATGGTTGCACTGATTTGCACGCCTTCTACATCCAATACGTAGACATATTTGTAAAAGAGTAGGGTATCGAATGTCTGGCGCAAGTACTCATTTAATCCACTTGGATCATCCATCAAAGCAGCTAAATCCTGAGAGAACTGCGTTAAAGAATTACCAAGTAACTTCTTTAATCCATTACGCTGTTGTATAACGGATTCTTTAATACTAGATGGGTTAGATGTTGTCATTATTATTCACATTGTTAATTAGTATTTAATCCTGAGTCCTATGTCCTAAGTCCCACAAAAAGTCTGTTGCACTACCTCTTCAGGCTCAGGCGGCAACATATAAGCCTCGCGTCCTTGTTGATATTCATAAGGATTCTGTAAAACATCATGAAGCTCATAAAATACAGAGAAGTCATTATGATCCTCTGCGACTCTTATTGCAGCTTCTACCTGATGATTGCGTGGAATGTATACAGGGTTGACCGCTTGCATAGCTGTTTGACGTTCTTGGTCACCAGCACTTTCTTTCTCTAAACGCGCGCGCCATTTTACTACCCAGCTATCAAGCGCTTGTGGCTTAGTAAACAAGGCTCGAAGAGATTGTTCCTCTTTGTTTCCTACATCAACTTGATCAGCTTCCAGCTTCGACAAGTAATAAAATGTCAGAGTAAAGTCAGCTTGATTATCGGCCATAGTATTAAGTAGATTTTCAATCAAGTCTCTATCATCATCTTGTGGCATCAATAAACCTAGTTTACGCTGCATTCCTTCCAGCCAGTAGGCTTCATAGAGAGTAGAAAAAGCCTTCAATGCATCTTGTGCCATAGCTACTGCTGCTTCAGCTTTCTCATTGGTATGTTCACCCTCAATGAACAGTGGTAACAGCGTTTCAGCAAGCCGTACTAAATTCCACTGACCAATAGACGGCTGATTACTATAAGCATAACGACCTTGTCGATCAATAGAGCTATACACGCGTTGATGGTCAAACTCATCCATAAACGCACAAGGGCCATAATCAATAGTTTCTCCGACAATAGACATATTATCGGTATTCATCACTCCGTGAATAAAGCCCAGTTGCATCCATTGCGCTATTAACGCAGCTTGACGATTTATGACTGCTTTTAGAAAAGCTTCATAAGGATT
>JAZGES010000259.1:0-3980 GCA_036478935.1 Thiotrichaceae bacterium | reverse complement strand
CTTTAGTGATGGGATAAAAGCTTTGTCTTTTAAGAAGGTTAAGGCTATCTTTTCAGCAAAAAACTCTTAACTTTCAATAGACACCAGATGAATATCTCCTAAACAAACAGAAAGTATGCACCTAGCGCAGCAATAACACCGCCTGCACCACGCACAATCCATTGTCCAGTAGGCCACTTCCACAACGTACCAATAGCAATACCTGACAAGTGCAACAAACCGGTAGCAATGACAAAACCAGATGCATAAAGCAGTGGTACAGCCATATTCGGCATCTCAGTACCGTGTGCATGACCATGGAAAATGGCAAAGATACTAACGGGAATCAGCGCTAGCCAAAGCTGCATACGAATATTGAATAAGACCATTGCGCCAAGAAACACACCGGATAACGCAATACCGATTTCAACACCCGGCAAGCCTAACCCCATAGCGCCAGCTGCACCACCTAATGCCATTACTAAAGGGAATGCTACAGGTAGTACCCACAGTGCAGGAAGCCCGAGTTGCGCTCCCCAAAGGCCGACCGCCACCATGGCAATTACATGATCCAAGCCTGTTACAGGGTGCATCATTCCGGTAAAAAATCCGCCGCCTGACAAGCCAGACTCTACATGTGCAAAGACTATGACAGGAAGCATTAGTAATGTTAACAACACGATGCGCTGAGAGGGGTTGGTCATGATAGAAGATCCTAAATATTTTGGGAATGGAGATTATCACAGGATGGCCTTTCATGCTCTTACTAGTCCGCGACTAACAACGCGACTACATTGCTAGCTCACTAAAGTCTTACGAATATGCGATGATATGAGTTCTACGTTTATAGGCCTCAGCAATGAAACCAATATCGCAATCAGCCATTACTGTTTTACTTACAGGCGGCACAATCGACAAACATTATAATGAAGTCAATGGCGAGCTTGATTTTACTGAGACTCATATTCCTGAATTACTTAGTTTGGGACGAAACCTTACAGATATTGAACTAACTCATGTGATGTTGAAAGATAGCTTAGAGCTGACGGATGATGATAGGCAGGCAATCCTCTTTGCATGCCAGCACACTACCAATGACAAGGTCGTCATTACTCATGGCACAGATACGATGGTAGATACGGCTCAAGTTCTCCTATCCAATGATTTATCAAAAACAGTCGTCTTATTGGGAGCAATGGTGCCTTTTGTGTTTAAGCATTCTGATGCTATGTTTAATATGGGCTTTGCTATGGCGGCAGTGCAAACATTGCCTCATGGGATATACATTGCTATGAACGGAAAAATATTCAAGGGTGATGAGGTTGTGAAGAACAGAGCCAAAGGTCAGTTCGAAGAAAAATAATCTTTCAGTTTTTCCTCATTAGTTTATGCATGTTGTTGCGCATATTTCTTATATCTGAAAGGATAGCGTTAACTTAAATGCAGAGAACAAATCGTGTACGACTATATTGATACCCAAGAGCAACTTGAACAGTTTGTTGATGCCATTAGTAGCTATGACTGGATTGCCATCGACACGGAGTTTATTCGTGAGAAAACTTATTACTCACGATTATGTTTATTGCAGATTGCAACTACAGATCACCTAGCATGTGTTGATCCTTTAGCTATCAAAGATATTTCTGCATTAAAAAAAGTTTTATACAATCCAAATATTACGAAAGTTTGGCATGCGGCGCATCAAGATCAGGAAATCTTTTATAATATATTTGGTGAGCCACCAGCTCCTATTTTCGATACGCAACCTGCGGCAGCTGTTTTAGGTATAGGCGACCAAATTGGTTATGCTCGATTAATTGAAGAATTTATGGATGTTTCGCTTGAAAAAACCCAATCGCGTACCGATTGGAGTCGTCGTCCTCTTTCTGAGAAACAGCTGGATTATGCTATTGATGACGTTCGTTATTTGCGAGAAGCCTATCCAAAAATAGTAAAGCAACTTGAGGATCAATCACGACTAGAGTGGCTACAAAGTGACTTTGATCGTTATACCTCTATTGAAACCTTCGAACCGAAACCTGCTGAAATGTGGAAAAAAGTAAAAGGTCATCAACGATTAAAACCACTACAGTTAACTATCGTGCAAGGACTTGCATCTTGGCGCGAGGGGCTAGCAGAAAAAAAGGATTTGCCTCGAAAGTGGATTATGTCAGATGACGTGATTCTTGATTTGGCACTTCAACAGCCGACTAATGCTGATGAAATGGATCAGATGCGTACCGTGAAATCAAAGCAGCATTCACGTTATTTCAAAGACTGGCTGGCTTGTATTAACACCGCTCAACAATTAGATGAGAGTGAGTGGCTTAGGTTGCCAAAATTCAAGAAACCCAGTAGCAATCAGGCTATTTTAGTTGACCTTTTGATGGTTGCGATTCGAGAACAGGCGAGTATTCATAATATATCCGCTACTCTCATTACCAGTCGTAAAAAACTGGAGCAATTAGTGATGTCAGGTGAGACGCAGTTAGCCAATGATTGGCGTGGCGCACTGGTTAATCCCATAATTAATAACATCTTAAATGGGCAAGCTACCTTTTCAGTGGAGAATGGTAACAAGGTGCGGATTGGCAGCTAATCCATGTTATTATGTGCGCCCTATTATTTTCAGATGTGTTGAGAGCTAACAATGACTAACGAGCGATCCGTAACGGTTGAACGCGATACTATGGAAACCCAAATTCGGGTGAAAATAGATCTGGACGGTTCAGGTACTTCACGCTTTAAACTTAATGTCCCTTTTCTTGAGCACATGTTAGATCAAGTGGCTCGCCATGGCATGATTGATATTGATATTGATGCCAATGGTGATAATCACATTGATGACCACCACACGGTTGAGGATGTAGGCATCACATTAGGCCAGGCTTTTGCAAAAGCAGTGGGCGATAAAAAGGGTATGACGCGCTACGGACATGCTTATGTGCCATTAGATGAAGCGCTTTCAAGAGTGGTAATAGACTTTTCAGGTCGCCCCAGTTTATATGATCGCGTTACCTATCCACGTAGTACCGTAGGCACGTTTGATACAGAGCTGTTTCATGAGTTCTTTCAAGGCTTTGTTAATCATGCCAATGTCACATTGCACATCGACTGCTTAGAGGGTGTAAATACCCATCATATTGCAGAAACTGTATTTAAAGCATTTGGTCGTGCACTGCGTATGGCAGTAGCCAGAGATGAGCGTATGCAAGACATCATCCCATCAACTAAAGGATCTCTCTGATCTTATGTCCCTAATTGCTATTATTGATTATGGCATGGGAAACCTGCGTTCGGTTTCTCAAGCATTGAATCATGTTGCCCCTAGTTCTGTCACAGTTGAAATCACATCTGATAAAGAAACTATCTTAAATGCTGACCGCGTTGTTTTTCCTGGTCAGGGAGCTGCTCGTGATTGTATGCGTGAATTAAAGAACTATGACTTAATTGATGTAGTTAAAGAGTCTGCCAAGACTAAACCCTTCTTTGGGATTTGTATGGGAATGCAGGTTTTAATGGAGCGAAGTGATGAGAATGAGGGTGTTGAGTGTTTAGGTCAGTACAAGGGAGAAGTTAAAAACTTTGCTCAGGTTATTGAGCAAAATACCACTGGCGAAAGGCTGAAAATTCCACACATGGGCTGGAATCAGATTCATCAAAAAACAGATCATCCTTTGTGGCATGGCATTGAGTCTGGTTCGCGGTTCTATTTTGTACATAGTTATTATGTTCAACCTGAAGATACAGCCTTGATTACGGGGGAGACGGATTATGGCATCGCTTACGCCTCTGCTATTGCAAAAGATAATGTATTCGCCATACAAGCGCACCCTGAGAAGAGTGCTGAAGATGGATTGCAGTTATTAAAGAACTTTACCCAATGGGATGGGAAGTAATCTGAGCAGTTACAGCAGATTACTCTGAATAAGTTAGAAGATGACTAGAATAAAAGGAACTAGCTAGATGTTATTTATACCAGCAATTGATTTAAAAGACGG
>JAZGES010000258.1:0-4272 GCA_036478935.1 Thiotrichaceae bacterium | reverse complement strand
AGAACTAGAAACATCGTCAAAGACAGTTATTATTGTTATGTTGACTTAGGACTTACTTAATCGTTAAATTAATGTCAGTGGCTAGGATGTCAGAATCGTTGCCACCATCTACGACAAACAGGCCTTTATACTTTCCTTTTTTCAGTCGCGAAATATCAACAGTTAATGTGGCTGAAGTATTCGGATAAATCCGTGCTCCATCTCCCTTAAACTTTCCAATAAAGTGACCTTGCTGGTTATAAACATCCATCCATATGATGGGTTTAATCCAGCGATTGCCTAAATTATACCCATCTAGGCTGAAGCTACGCTTAGTAGCTTCTTTCTTCATAACAGGATGTTTTAGTTGTAGGTTAACTTTTCCTGAGTCTCCCATTTGAGCAACGATTTGTATGGCATGGCGAGAGATTTGCTTAATCGTCATTTGTACTTTTTTGCGGTCATTATTTTTTTGTGAGGACTCCAAAGAGCTTTTAGCGATAGGTTCAATAATGAGTGCACTCCAATAAGTTCCTGAAAAGGAACCTTTAGGGATCGTCATCGTGTAGTTAATCGTTTTGGATGCTCCGGGGGCTAATGAGACTCGGTTTTGGTTGAACCGAACCCATTGGCTATTGCTGCGGGGGTTTTTACGTAACCGAGCAGCAGTAAACTGAGATTTCCCACCGGCATTAAACATATAGTCTTCTAGGTAGAGTTTTACTTCTTCGCTAGAGCGTCCCCTATTAGTTAAAGTAAATGACTTTTTATAAACACCGCCTGGCAGTGTTACAAATTCATGCGAATATCCACCTTGCATCAGTATTTGTGCATGGAGAGGTAACGCCATATTGCCAATGAAGAAAGCTATTAATAGAGATACTTTTATTGTTATATTTTTCATGTTCCACAGCCTTTTGCTCTTTTATTGCTACGTTCTATTGTGTTTCTACTTTAAATTCGATGTCGCCTTCAAATGTTCCATGCCCATCACCCACACCAATACCATAAACTTCGGTTTGGAGAGGAATATTTAAACGGCTCCCTTTACCTGAAAATAGTTTACGCCAGGTTGTGTCATTTAATCTTTTATTGCTAAGACCTCCATTTGGAGCAGTGCTGCCTGTGCCGTTTCCTGTGCGTTTTATTCTTACTTTAATGCCAGGAATAGTCGTGGTTAATTTTCCATACATTGTCCATTTAGTCGTGCTGGGTATATCACCTACACTAAGCAAAGTGGCGCTGCTTGAGCTACTTTGAGATGTTGCAAAATAGGTGCCGGCTTCTGTTGGCGTAACTAGATTTAGATCAAATAATACGTCGCTAGGGACGGTTTGTGTCAGTGTTACTGCACTAGCATTGATGCTGCAAACAAAGAAAAGTAGAAATATTCGTATGGTCATACCAACCCCTTGGTATTTTTAATAACCAAGTACTGTGCTCAGTACTTGGTATGACTGTATTAGCCAGCAGTGATAGTGTAAACCACCGTTACATCAAAGCCACTTGCATCATAGGAAGGCATGATGGCAGCGCTTTCTGCTCCAGCAGAAATGGTAATACTGCGGCCTGATTCAGCTACATTAGTGATGCCCGTCACCATTTCTTGTGCAGTATTAGCACTGGTGAATGTTTTAAGACCCGTTGATGTTCCTGCTGTAGCGGGTGCAGCCATTGTGATATCAAGTCTCCAGCCTGCGGGAATACTTGCAGGTGTAGCGATAATCTTTTTTGTGGTTACTGAGCCATCAGCTGCGATATTAGCGCTGATGTCGTAAGTTGCCCCTGCTATTGAAACATCAGCGAAGTTATCTCCTGCTTCAATAGGAGCAACAAGTGTTGCAGAGAGCGCGTCGGTTACGTCGATTAAACTCACTTCTGGCACAGTGATGGTTAAGGTTTGTGTATCACCAGTAAGGCCGCTGGTAGCATTGCCTGTGCCTTCTCCTGTGTCATCACCGGCCAATAGAGCAGGGCTAGCTAAAACAGCGACAAGGGAAGTAATTAAGAGGGGTTTATTGAATTTCATGTTGTTTTTCCTTTTTTATTGTTGTTTTTATGCAGTTAGTGTTTTTATTATTGGCTGCATTGGGTATGTACTAGGCACTAATACTCAATAGTAGCTAGGTAAGGCTAATGCTATAGCGCTTTATTCAATGGGTCAATTACCATCTGTCGACTGGTATATTCAAGTCGTCGGCCAACTTTCTAAGGACAATGATTTGTATGCTAAGCGATATGATCATCTCAACGGGTTTTGTTTATAAAACAGGACTAATTGCTCGTAGACTTTAGCTTGATGAAGCTTTAGCGTTTCAGGAGCGGTAAAGAAGTACTCACTAATTACCGCAAAAAATTCAGCAGGGTTAGTACTGGCGTAACGATTGATGTAGGCATCTTCAAGATCATTCTTAAGTTCTGTATAGGCATTACTTAAAGAGTCTGTCCATTGCTCACGATGCATTGTTGGGTGCAGTGGAGGCATGCCGTTAGCTCTACCATTTAGCATATCCAGTTTGTGAGAGAATTCATGAATAACAACATTGTGCCCAGCGGTTGGGTAAAAGCTGTCTGCTTGTACTTCATTCCAAGATAGGATAACCGGTCCACGAGACCAAGATTCACCGCTTAATACGCGTTCTTCATTATGCACCAATCCATTATGGTCATGGACATCACGCTTGACGATAAAGTTATTGGGGTAAATTACAATTTCCACCCATCCGTCATAATATTCCAGATCAAGGTTAAGGATAGGCAAGCAGGCTTGGATCGCGATAATCAAGCGAATTTCATCAGTCACTTGTAGACCTTGAACTCCTGTGAATGTTTTTGAGTGGATAAACAAGGTTGCCCACTTTCTAAGTTGTTTTAGTTCTTTTCGATCTAAGTTTCTTAATAGAGGAAGCTTTTTACTGATATCTAGCCACAGTGTGTTGGATAGAGGGTGTTGCTTGAGGATATATTGACGACGTAGTTTTGTTAGCCACTTAAACATGAATAATCCGGTAGTTTTTGAAGTAGTTTTTGAAGTAGTTCTTGAAGTAGTTTCGAAGAGTAATTAAAAAATTCTGTTCCTTAATGCATATGGGTTTGAAAGGCTTTATCAACACCCATGATCTCAATTACTCTTATTTGTAATGTTTAGATGTCTATCAAAGGTGTTTTTCAAAAACTTAACTTTGTGATTTCAACCGCCCTTTGTACGGTAAATATACTAAGTTATGTATAATTTCTGTTATTCTAAATAGGACTCATCAGAAAGGCAGTTGAGCTGATGTATCGCTTTAAAAACTAAGTACAAGGGGTACTTATGGTGTAATAAAGCAAGAACTCTTTGTAAGCAGTAATTAATAGAGATTTCTTAAGGGATTTCTGAACAAGTTCAAGAAATATCGTCATGCCCGCGAAGGCAGGTATCCAAGGGCAGGCACAGTGCTATTGTTGAAAGGGATTCCCGTCTTCACGGGAATAGACGGAGACTTGATCAGAGATTCTTTAACTCTATTGTTATTTTAAATTATAAAAACAAAACGGTGACATTATGCGTTCATTAGGCTTAGTTTCTAATGCTAAATCATCCCTCATACACACTCCCGCGTGGCAGCGGTTAATCGTCCACCATAACGATATGAAGAGTGTGAAAATGATGGATTTGTTTGCTGAAAACCCGAATCGTTTTGGACAGTTTTCAATTCAGTTTGAGAGTATGCTGCTAGATTATTCAAAGAACATTATTACTGACGATACGCTTGATCACCTTTTCTATCTGGCAAGAAAACAAAAAATACGTGAATTCCGTGATGCCATGTTTCGTGGCGAGAAAATAAACAATACAGAGGGTAGGGCGGTTTTGCACACAGCTTTACGTAATCGCTCAGGTCATCCTGTCATGGTGGATGGAAAAGATGTGATGCCGGGCGTATTGCATGAACTAGATAAGATGCATGCTTTTACTGAGAAAGTGCGTTCGGGAGAATGGAAAGGTTATTCTGGTAAAGCCATTACCGATATTGTCAATATTGGTATTGGTGGCTCAGACCTTGGTCCTAATATGGTGTGTCGTGCTTTAACACCCTATGCGGATAAACTCAAAGTACACTTTGTATCCAATGTTGATGGCACTCAGATTGAGAATCGACTGATGAACCTTGAAGCTGAAACCACGATTTTCATCATTGCTTCCAAAACATTTACTACTCAAGAAACCATCACCAATGCTAATACGGCGCGAAGGTGGTTTCTGGCGGATCCTGCCATCAAAGAAAAAGATATTGCTAAGCACTTTGTTGC
>JAZGES010000257.1:0-10304 GCA_036478935.1 Thiotrichaceae bacterium | reverse complement strand
CACACTTTTTTAGGGGGGAGGGGGTAGAGCTTTACATAAATGTAATAAGCCATTACATTAGTGTAACTAAAATTTAATTCGGTAGCAGAATTTTATGAACGAAACACAAAGTAATTTTATCGCGTCTTTGATCGGCTCAGATTGTAATGTTTCATTGGCTTGCAAAGATAACGAAGTCGAGCTGAGACTTTTTCATGAGTGGATGAAAGATGATTCATTTCGGGAAGGTTACGATACGGCAATTCAAGTTCGAGATGACGAAGCTTTATCAGCGATGATGAAACTTATCCGGGGTAATGACCGATCAGCAGTTGTTGAATATCAAAAGATGCAGCGGCAACGGGAAGATCTCAACGAAATAAAATCAACTAAGCGCGAAGTGATGCGAGTGTTGATTAATTCTCAAGATACAAAGTCAGCTTGTTTGAAAGAATACTGTCAAATATTCAAAGGCACAAAGTCAGCGGCTGATGATCAGTTTGCAAATGTTGTCGCTGAACTCGGTCTGCAGACTCCACATCAGAGGATGAAATCTAAGAAATCAAAACATGATAATCAAATGTCAGAGATGTTTTTGCGTGGTGAATTGCTTGAACCTGAAATGTTGAAAAGATTAATGGCATTGTCTTTATCAGATGCTGAAAATTCAGAGTATCCGAGTGAGCGTCAACGGGCAACAGAGAAAGTTCTTTTGCTGAAAACTTCGATTGAAGAAATGAATATTAGAATCCGTAAAGAATCTGAAAGCGATGAAACAGAACTCATCCCAAAGTGTGACGCTCTATTCTTTGGGGCAAGTGTTGCTAGTTGTGAACGGGTTATGCATGATTTAATATCTGATAATGTAAAGGCGATAGAAGATGCAAGCGATTCTAAATGAAAATCAATTGTTTAATACTATGTTGCCTAGCCAGATTGACTATGTATTAAATGACGCGGATATACTCGGGGTAGAGAAAGGCAGACAGCAAGGCTTCACTTGGGTTTCTGCTTATCGAGTTTTGCGCAGAATATTTACTTCGCCAATTCCACAAGACCATTATTGGGTAAGCCGAGATGAATTCACTGCAAAGCTATTTCTGAAAGAAGTTCTTTTATGGCTTCGAGTGATGAACACAATCCATAATCACCAGAAGGAATTCAAAGAAGAAATTATCGACACGAAGAACGCTCAAACCTTTAAGATTACTTTCAGTTGTGGTTCTTCAATCTATGTAATGAGTTCAAGTATTGATGGCTTAGTTGGTAAGACTGGCCATATATATATCGACGAAGCGGCGGTGCATAAAGACTTTGAGAGAATGTATGCGATTGCGGAGCCTTGCGCAACGTGGGGAGGTAGCTTAACATTCATCTCAACTCATAGATCTAAACAGAATTTCTTTTATAAGTTGTGTGATCGGCTCCGAAAAAATGAGATCATCGGTGGCGAATTAATGACTATCACACTTGAGCGTATTCTATCAGAGGAATTTATCTGGATGGAAGACGGCCAAGAAGTCAGAGGCGGTACTTACCTGGATAGAGTTAACGCTCGAAATAAGTTATTAGGCAAAGATTTATTTCTAGATGCACAAGAATTCTACGACAAAAAGAAACAGAATTCATCATCTGAAGAGATATTTATGCAAGAATATATGTGCATACCGGCAGATGCAGAAGCAACTCAAGCTGTTACTGAAGAAGATTTATCTAAAGTTATGTTTCCACAAATGGATTTATTTCATTCACCTAAGCCGGGCAATAAATATTATGCGGGTATTGATATAGGTCGTAATCGAGATCTTACTGTTGTTTGGATCTGTGAAGATGTAAGTACAAGCAGACAACCAATGTTGATAACAAGATTTATTGAGACTATGAGTCAAACAGAATTTAGTACTCAAGAAAAGAAACTAGTAAAGATTCTCCAGCAATGGAAGCCAAGACATTGTGTAATTGATGGAACGAATGTCGGCGCGATGCTTGCGGAGAACTTAGAAAAGAGATTTGGCTTTTGTGAGATGACTAAGTTTACATCAACGACAAGGCCTAAATACATAAGCGCTTTGATTGCCTATATTCGCCGTGATCCGGTAGCGCTGAAGATTCCCAATAGTAACACAGTATGGGAGGATTTCTTGTCAGTTCAGCGAATGATTAACAAACGAGGTGAAGAAGATTTCTACATCCCAACACATACTGGCACAAGTAATTCGCACGGTGATAGATTCATTGCTATGTGTTTATGTCTCCAGGCTTTCCGATCTAAAAGGTCTCTTGCCCGTTACACCATCGAGCGCGAAGAAGGCGAGAAGAAAGCGCCGAGGGTTCAACCAAGGCGCCAGAATGTGAGAGATAAGTTTAGATATTAATACTACGAATTGCGGTCACAGCTCTTTTGCTGGGCTTACGTAATGACTGCTCCCAACTACGGACAGAATGATATGAGTAGCCGATTAACGTCGCGAACTCCTTTTGGCTCTTTCCCATTTCTGTCCTAAGTAATTTAATCATTTGCGCGGTCATAATTACTCCTTAATTTTCTCTAATTGCGAAATAACAAACTTAGATAGATTGATATAGAATTCTTTACGAGCAGCAGCATCATCAGCATAAGCATCATCAGCAGCAGCAGCAGCAGCAGCAGCAGCATAAGCAGCAGCATAAGCAGCAGCAGCATCAGCAGCAGCATAAGCAGCAGCAGCAGCATCAGCAGCAGCAGCATAAGCAGCAGCAGCAGCATCAGCAGCAGCCTTTCTTGCTTTCTCTAAGTCTTCTTCGCTACCAGATTTTAACGCAGCAATAACTAAATCAGTTACTTTATGGACTTGTTTATTCTTGTGCGTGCTTTTAGTGAACTCGAGTATCCATATCTTAATCGGAACTTCAAGAGAATTAATAACGGCATGATCAACACCTTCAGGAGTTGCCTTGGCAGAGTCTAGAACCCATTGACTAGAATCTTTAGTAGGTAGATATTCAAATATTTTCTCATTTAACCTAACTAACCATTCACAAGATTCTGAACCGTAGATATTTTCAGCTATAACTTTGTGATCGCTAGTACTGATCATTATCCCTTTTGATCGTGCCAAAGAATTAGCAGCACAACCCATCCAGCAGCCCTTGAATTCATCTCCAGTATCGCCGTAAGTTCCTTGTAGGATCTGATCTTGGTCAAAATGTTTCTGTTGCTCGTTTACAAACTCTCCTTTACTGATATTTTCGAATGTCTTCATTATGTATTCCTCCTTTGTTAGGTGTCTTACATTAGTGCGACTTGTCGTATCTTCAACCCAAATAAAAAGAAAATTTAAAAAGGATTAATTGCAATAATACTTGCAAAGTGCAATAGATAAATAATAATCACATCCTTAGTATATGTCATATACTTAATTGTTGTCGGTAGCTTGACGATAATTAAACTAAGGTTCCCTTTATGAGTTGCAATTCATTTAACTTCAATGGCTGTTTTGCTGTTCCAGTAGGATTTGATTACACTAATAGCTTGACCGAAACTGATGATGACGAAATGGCTATTGACTTTACTGGTTTCGACTTCTCAATGTCAATACAAGCAAAGAATACCGACGTCGATTTGCTTACATTATCTGTTGTTGGTGATGCCACGACTACAGGTATTTATATCCCCGAGCCTACTACAGGCGAAATCTTCATACAGATTAGAAAAGCTGACTCTACTACAGTCGGGGCTAGTGATTACAATTACAGCATCCGCATTACAGATCCATCTTTAAATGAAGATCTATTTTCATACGGTGACATTTCATTTATAGGAGTTGGATAATGGGTATTAAGGCGAATATTACAACAAACAAGATTGAAGTCGCGGCGCAAGGTAGACAGGGACCTCCAGGTTTAGCTGGTGTAAATACATGGGGATCTATTACTGGTACAGTTTCAGATCAAACTGATTTACAGGCTGAATTAGATGGAAAGGCTACAAGTGCACAGGGTACATTAGCAGACTCAGCAACGCAACCAGGAGATAATGTTTCAGATTTAGTTAATGATGCTGGTTATTTAACTTCGAATGCTGTAGATTCTGTCAATACTCAAACAGGTGTAGTTGTTTTAGATGCTGATGATATCAGCGATGCGGCTACTACTAATAAGTACACCACAGCGGCAGAGATAACCAAGTTATCAGGCATAGAAGCTTTAGCTGAAGTTAATAATATAAGTGATGTTAACGCCACAGATTTAACCGATGCTGGTGATACCGCTTTACACTTTCATTCAACAGATAGAGCCCGAGCAAATCACACTGGAACACAGCTGGCATCAACTATATCTGATTTTGATACTGAAGTAGCAACGTTAACAGGGACAAAGTACATATCGACTCTAGCAGATCTGGCCAGCTTTTTAAATGTTGATGTCTATGAGTTACCAGCTGGTTCGTACATATTTATAACTGATCTTGATTTCGGCAATACTACTATCGATATGATAACCTTAAATGGTTGTTATTATTTTAGAGGAGTATGTTTGCCTTTGATTGAAAACAGTAGTACTTCCCCATTCTTTACATCAACAACTACGGGGATTTTATTTCAAGCTACAGACTTCTTTTTATCTTCTCCCAATGGAACTGGCATTGATTTAACAACTGGCAATAGTGTCATCCTTGATATTGTGCCTTTCTTTAATTGCAAATTAGCAATGGACATTGATGATTTCGAATTCATTACGCTAAATGAGCAACCTATTATTTCTTGCGAAGATGGAATAATCGCGAATAATATTGGCACCGTATCTATCAAACAGCCGCAGTTGAACTCAGGGTTGGATCTAGGGGGGAAATATATTACTCTAACTGGTGCTTCTAGTGAACGACTGTTATTATCAAATATTGATTCACAGCCAGAAGCCACTGAAAGTTTTATTAGGGTTGATTCTTTATGGGGTGGTGATGCTGTTATCGGTCTTGGCATACATTCAACTACTACTGGAGGATCTTTCTTTGATACTTCAGCTAGTGGAAGAGATCAAACAGATGTAGACATTAACTCTTTTGAAATAAAGAATGTAACTTCAAGTAAATCTAGTGCAGCAGTACATATTACTCCAGGTGATGAAGCATTAACAACTATAGTATTAGATACTGAGGTTATTGTTGCGGGAACTTTTACTGAGGATGTTGCGCAAAGGTTTACAACAAATGCCGCAGGTCGTGTCACTTATAACGGAAAAGAAACATCTGTATTTAATTTCACTATTAAATTTTTAGCAACTCCTGCAAGTGGCACCAATAAAAACTATGACTTTTACCTACGATTAAACGGAACAACCTTGATAGATATAAGTTTTGATACTATTAATGTAGACTCGGGAACTCCAGGTAAAGCTATATTGATCGGTGAAGTAGAATTAATCACAACTGATTTCCTTGAGATTATTGTGATTGGTCGTTCTCCGACTCCAACTAATTTAACTTGTGAAGCTTTGGCATTCGTTATAGCTTAATAAACAATCTCCCCCTCCCTGAAGGTCGGCGCCTCTTGCGTCGGCCTTTTTTATGTCCATCTAATATCTTATTAGTAGTTATCGTTCAGTGAGTAGAACGCCTGCGGCTGAAGTTTGTTTAGTTAGTATTTATATCTATATCCAAATCCAAGATCCTGAGTCCGTTGCCAAAGCTCTCGCCCCGCGTGAGATGACTTTAGAATGATCTAAAAAAGCTGTCAAGTACATATTTTAAAATAGATACTAGTTGCGAATCCATTATCATTAGTGAGCACATTGTTATTGATAATCCATTATCATTAAGGTTTTTAACAAATGTATAAAACGCCATTTACTATTGATCAACCCATTATCATTAAGACTTGCAATAGCTATAATAAAGATTATTATTATAAATATAACTTATACAACTCGCGAAACTTATAAGAGATTTCTATATGGCAGTTTCCAAAAACAAAGATCGATATACAGTCGATGAATCCTTTGACTGCACACCCGTCTTAGTTCAAGGAATATTCCAATCGGCCAATCGAGGCTATACAAAAAAACAATCACGACTTTCAAATGAATTAACTGAGAAAGATGCCGCAATAAGTCAGGCTTGGAATGTTAGAGTTGCCGCAATAGCTGCTTGCCCTTGGGAGATAGTCCGCGGTAGTTCAGAGCATAATGACTTTATAGAAAAATCTTTAAAAAACATTCAGCCTACTTTTGACTCTGGCTTAGTATCATTTAATAAATTGCTTCAATTCCTCCAATCCGCAGTAATGCAAGGTTTCTCCGCCAATACCATAGAATGGGGTCCGGGCGATTCTTCTATCGATGGCTTTAAGACATTTGATCAATCCCTTTTCAGTTTTAATAATTCCGATCTCCCTTACTTTGTAGGTAAGGTAGCGGGCTTAGTTGATGATGGTCGCGGCCATCGAGATCAAAAAAGAATAAACTTGACCTCCCCACGTTGGATGTATCATACTGCGACCAACTCTAGAGGCACAGAGCCATTAAGATCTGGTTTAGTTAGGCCACTTGGGTATTTATATGCTTTCCGGCGACATGTTCAAATTGAGTACTTGCGCGGATTAGAGAAATATGGCTTGCCGATGCCTGCAGTTTCTGTTGATAGCGGTATGTATGATGATGAGAATGCAGCAAAAAAAGCTGTAAATGAAATGATGTCATCCTGGACTTATGACGGGTATAGTATTGTTGATAAAGACAAGATGGAAATTACCTTTCCTTCTGCCGGTGCTAACTTCGACGCTGAGACTTTCAAGAGCTTTCTGGAGTTTGCCGAGAAACAAATCTTTAGATTAATCTTAGGTCAGGACTCAACTTCAAGTGCTGATAATTCCAACAGGTCAACGGCTCAAGTACATAATCTTGTACGTGCTGATATGCTCGCAAGTGATGCCAACGCGGTAGAAGCCACAATAAACAATCAAATAATCAAGCCACTATTCGAAGCTGCTTTTGGTTTCTCTGATTCTATACCAGTCTTTAGATTTAGATTGAAAGGTGTTAGTGAAATTCAAGAGATGGCAACAGTCGTCAAAACTCTTGATGAGGGCGGCTGGGAAGTTTCACAGGAAGTACTCTCAGAAAGACTTGGTTTTCCAGTTACTAAAAAGGAGTCACAAGATGTCAACGATTAATATATTTGGTGTTGTTGGTGAAGACGTAAGGGCTGCGGATATAATTCCGAAGATCCAAGCGGCGAAAGGAAAAGTTATCGAGATTGGCATTATGTCAATTGGTGGTGATGTCCGCGAGGGTTTAGCAATCTATGACGCCTTGCGGGAAGCTTCAGCAAATGGTCAAGAGGTAAGAACTTTTGCCCTTGGTATAACTGCCAGTATTGCATCAATTATCTTTATGGCTGGCGATGTTCGAGAAGTAAGCGACAACGCCGAGATCATGATCCATAATTCAAGTGTGGTTATGGGTGGCAATAAACACGATTTAAAAGGTGCCATCGAAGTACTTGACGATATAGATTCAAAGATGATCGGTATTTACACATCAAGAACTGGATTAGATGAAGATAAGGTATCTGACCTACTCAATAAAGAAACTTTCATGTCAGCAGATGAGGCCGTAAGCAAAGGCTTTGCAACTGATAAAACAACTGTACTAGCGCTAGTCGCAATCATTAACAAAACAAAAAAGGAGCCTGTTAAAATGGCAACTCCAGAAGAAGACAAGCAAGCAGGCCTCTTATCTGTTATTATGGCCTATTTTAAAGGTGACGTTAAAGCGGAATCTAAAGATGATAAGCCTAAAGAAGACGAAGAAGAGAAAGCCAAGTCTAATGATGAAGATGTAGAAGTCGAAGAAGAGAAAGAATCTGAAGACGCAAAGGCTGAAGGCGACGATCCTGAGAAGGAAGAAGTCAAAGCTGATCACGACGACGAAGAGAAGAAAGAGATGAAAGCTAAGATTGAATCTCTTGAATCAGAACTTGCTGAAACTAAGGCGAAAGCTGAAGGCGACGACGAAGAGAAGAAAGAAGAAGAGGCTAAAGCTAGTTTGATCTTGTCTGGCATTACTGACAAAAAAGTCACAATGCACCAAGCAACCAAACTATTCAAGAAGCCCCTTGCTGAAGTTTCTGCTCACCTTGATGGTCTACTAGCCAACGCAACAGGACGCGGCAAGACTGAAGAGCCCAATGCCGGTGATTCAAGCAAGTTCGATCAGTGGAAAGCCATGAAAGCTAACAATAATCATGGTGATGCACAATCATTCTATAAAGAACATTCAAAAGAAATTCGCTCAGAAATGAGTAAGGAGAAATAAAATGCCCGTTACATTCGCAAATGATGATATTGAAGTAATCGCAGCTGAAGCCTGTATCCAAGAGAATTTAGTTGTAGATGATCTTCGTGTGCATGCTCTAGAGCTAAGTCCTCAAACCGCTGGCGGTACCCCTGCTGTATTTGACGATACCGTTAAGGTTCCTATCTATGCTGCAACTGGTGCAGCGACAGTCTGGAACGCCTCAACAAACAACTATGAGACTGCGGATGCTTCTCAGAGTGTTACTTATAAATCAGTTACTATCGATAATCGCAAGAAGCGTACTATAGAAATTGATGAACTAAAGCTTAACCGTACTGATGTAGCTCCTCTTGTTCGCCTAGAGCTTGAGAATGTTGCTCGTACTATGGTTAATGATGTTAACGCACTAATCACAATTGCCAACTTTGCATCTAGCTCAGTTGTGGGTTTAGATTCTGCTTTTGATTCAGATTCTGTAATCGATATCAGACAGCTTGACCAAGTTCGTCAATATCCTACTTCAATGAGAAAGCTTGCATTGAACGTTGATTACTCTATCGCACTTCAGAAAGACCCGGCGATTAAGAATCATAACACGTTGACGCCTGTTGGCCTACCAAGCAATCAGCTTCTTACTTCTTTTGCGAAGTTCGATGGCGGCTTGTTTGAAATGGAGCAGATCCCAACTGCTGAGAGCCTTGTAGGTTTCTCGACTAATGGTTGCGGTATTGCTATTGCAATGCCTTCATTGTACCAGAACAATGACCCTGACACTTATGAGCAAACTATGATCAACTGGAATGGCTTCCCGTTCCTAATGCGTAGACATAAGAATAAGGCTACTGGCTCTGTGTTCATCACAATTGAAGCTCAGTACGGTTTCGCTGTTGCAGATGAACTTGGTATTACTCGCCACACTTCAGTCTAAAAAATGCTACCGACAGGGCCCGAGATAACTTCAACGGCTCTGTTGGTAATTAAAGGATAAATAAAATGATTAAATTTGCATTATATTATGGTGTTACTAGAGACGGTGATAAGCTTGAGACTCTTGCACTAGGAAATAAAGGCGAAGTCCAATCTTACAAGATACAATGTAAGAAAGATATGAATAACCCTAAGATAGCAAACAAATATAGCTGCTTAGTTCTTGCTACTGATTATGGTCTAGTTAATAGATATAAATTAAACAAGATTGCTGCCGCTCCGAAAGTAGCTAAGAAGACTACCAAGAAAGAAGAGAAGTAAAATGTCTTACATTACACTAGACGAAGCGAAGCAGTATTTAGGAGATATTTTTGATTCTGCTTATGATGACCGCTCTAATCCTGGGACACCTCTTGATGCTACGTTGCAGACAGATATTGATGGTATCACTGGTGTAATCGATAGCTATGTAAAACAGACATATAATCAAACCCTTACAGGCACGCAAACTCTAAGCTTGATGCGGGGCATATCAGAACAACTTTTATTGGCTAAGGCTTATGAAAGATTCGATAGCTCTGAAGTGCCAGATTGGGTAAGTGATAGATATGACCGGGGCATATTCAGGCTTAAGGATATACAAAGCGGAGAGATGTTATTAGTTGATGAAACTCAGAGCTCAAGAGGTTCAGCTTTTACTTATAGCTTTAACTCTCCGAATACAAACGGCACTGGTAGAAAAGTATTTGATCGGGATTCAATGAGCGGATATTAATGGCTAGAACTGATAACCTAGATGATTTTATCAAACGGCTTTCAAAGCTTGAAGGTAAAGTAGATACTGCGGTTATCAGAGAAGCCAGAAAGAATATGAGAGCGACTATTAGAAAATTTAAGCCAATGGCGAAAGCGGCATCACCAAAGGCTACAGGTGCACTTATTAAGAGCATAAAGGTTAAGAGCCGAAGTCGTAAAGGCGTATCAACTGTAACGTTGACTTGGGCAGTTCCTTATGCCGGGCCTCAGAACTTTATCAAAGCCGGTGAAAATGAGAAGTTTGCAACTAATCTTTATGATCAGCAAAAAGAAGTTTTAGAAAGACAAGGAACAAAAGATGTTAGAGA
>JAZGES010000256.1:0-2054 GCA_036478935.1 Thiotrichaceae bacterium | reverse complement strand
CGTAGGAATAAAGAGGTCTTTTTACCAGCCCCACCATTATTAACAATATGAAAACCAGCTCTGGCTTGTAGTAATTCTTGTAAGCTAGAAGCTTGTTGCTTTTGAATATCCTCTTGGGTCAATACCGTAACAGATGCAAGTGTGTCATCAACTGTTTGAGAAGTACGTGTAGCAGTAACTACAACTTCATCAAGCTCAGTCACAGTATCTTCGGCAAGTGCTAGTGAAGAAATTAATAATAGGGGAAGGGTGGTGCCGAATGCTCCGGCACGAGTAATGGGATTCATGTATAACTCCTGAGACTACGCCCGCCGCGCAGTACAAATAAATGCAAATATGCAATAAAAACGTTGCTAAGTTTTGAGTTGTATTGAGTGACACTCTCTTGGCAACACGATGCATCAGGCCGGTATCCGGACTTGTGAGGTATATGGGCTTGCGCCTTCCCATGTATTAGATACACAGTGGCATGTACAAGCTTTTACTCACTAACCGTTGCGGGGGCAGTGCTGGAATTGTAGCCTTTATAGTAAGGGTTAAAGACTGCTCACCAGCTTCCCGTTTAACTTCTATCGCTTTGAACATTTTATGAATATTGTTAAAAAGATAGTTTGCACCTGAAAGCGGAGGGGACAGTACTTGACTCTTGATAGGGTGTCAATAAGTCTAGTTAGGTGGGATGAATATTAAGCAATGTTTAGGTTGAGCTGGAACTAAGGTGATTTGACGGAAAGAACATACCAATAATACGCAGGATTTTGCTTCTGATCGAATGATCTCAAGAGGCGCATAGTTATTCTACGCAACGATTTGAGATCAGTCGAACAGGTGAAAAAGACAAGTAGAGTTGGTAAGTTCATTTCGTCAACTTATTAATAGTTGCAAAAGTTTATTCAGTATCAATCTATGCAGATTAAGCGGCTCAAAATTAGGGCAGTATGTCATACCGGTGAAGACCGGTATCCATCATTGAAGCATAGCGCCAACGGCAACATGGATTCTGGCCTCCGCCAGATTAGATGAGCTTTAGCGATTCTTAAAGCTTCAGCAATGATGAGCTACCGTTTGATGAACTGCGATTCTAATCAGTTTTCTGTATCAACTGAACTCTTTAAATCCTCCTTTGTTAAAGGCGGAAGCTTTAGAACCGTTTACTATTAAGGAGCCGTTTTACGAATAATCTGTGCAAGCATAACCGTTGCATAAGAACCGGGGGGCAAGATAAAACTTAGTTGCAAACTCGTATCATCTAGCCACTGATGTTTTAAGTCTGTGACTTGTATTCGCAATGAACGGCGCTCTTGCTTTAGCCCCTGCTTTTCCAAACCTTGGCATAATACGGAATGCTGCGATGCAATATCGGCTTCTAACTCCAAGACTTCATCTGCTGACTCTAATGAACCCCTCCCCCATAACGCACCACTAGGATGAATATCAAACGCTTCAACACGTTGGCTAAGTTGCTCATCACCATCATCTACAAACCACGAGTGACTATTTCCTAAAATAAATACATCCCCCGTTACAGGCTTATCCCACGTATCATTTGCGACACGAGCTGAAAGTACATGATTAAATACCCATGAACGTGCGGCAGATAAATACATACTGCGTTGGTTTCTGTTCTTTGGCTTTCTTATCTCGCCATTAAACCAAGCTGTAGCGTGTTCAATATTATTCCACGTCACTTTTCCATCCACTTCTAATGGATGACCAAAGCGTTGTTCTCCGAAATAATTGGGAATGCCTCGTTGCTTTATTTGGTTAATAAGCTCATCTAGCTGTGCTTTTATAGCACCATCACTTTCACAATCACGAATTGTTAGCGTAAAACGATTACCCGCTAATGTACCTCTGCGGAGTTTCTTTAAATGTCGCGTTTGTTCTAGTATTTCTATACTGCCTAACAGATCTTCAGGCAGCAGGCTCTTCACATCCGGCATATGCTTGCCCGGTAGATAAATGCTAAACCACTGAGTCGTCACCGCATTCCGGTCTTTTAAGCCCGCAAAACCCACATCCTGTTTTTTTACATTGAGCAGTTTAGCAAGTTG
>JAZGES010000255.1:0-3309 GCA_036478935.1 Thiotrichaceae bacterium | reverse complement strand
ACTGCCAGCCTAAGTGCATTCCATACCGTTTCTGAATCATTGGAATATAAGATAATACCTAGTTTCATATAATCACCCTCCTTAAATATTTGCATACTTTAAAGATAGTCACTCAGCACAATCCTGCACATAAACCCCTTATCCATTGTGAATAAAAAATACTTGTAAAGATAATCGTTATCATTTAGGATCACATCCCAACAGCTAATGATAGTGATTCGTATTTAGATTGGTAAGGAAAAAACCTTCTAGATCACAAAAAAAACTCTCATTAATAATAAACTTATAGTGTCAAGGAACTGAAAATGAAAAAAGCTTTATCTCTAGCCGTAGCTCTAGGCCTAGGTCTGACGACAGCAGCTTATGCCGAAACAACTGAACAAAAAATGAAACGATTGGAAGCAGAACTTAATGCCCTTGCTGATGTAGTTGAGCAGCAACAAGCTAAATCGGGCGATGGCTCATCTGCATTAAGCCGCACCAAGATAGGTGGCTATGGGGAATTGCACTACAACAATACAGAAACAGATGATGGTTCAAAAACTAAAGATGAACTGGATTTTCATCGTTTTGTGTTATTTGTAAGCCATGACTTTAATGATAAGACACGCTTCTTCTCAGAGTTAGAATTAGAGCATTCTATTGCAGGCGACGGTAAAGTGGGTGAAATAGAGCTAGAGCAAGCTTATATCGAACACGATATCACCAGCAATTTACAAGGTAAAGCTGGAGTGATAATCCTCCCCGTAGGCATCATGAATGAAACCCATGAGCCGACTACTTTCTATGGTGTAGAAAGAAACCCTGTTGAAAAGAATATCGTTCCTGCTACATGGTGGGCTGGTGGTGTTGGATTATCTGGGCATAATGCCACTGGATTTAGTTATGATGCCTTAATACATGAAGGCCTAAACGTACCTGACAGCTTTAAGATTCGTAGTGGCCGCCAGAAAACAGGTAAAGCAACAGCAAAAGACTTCGCAGCCACAGGTCGTGTAAAATACACAGGTGTTGCAGGTCTTGAGCTAGGTGTTACCGGTCAATACCAATCAGACTTTGCACAAGGTGCATCGCACGGTGGAGATGCCACATTGCTTGAAACACATGCGGTTTATAATAAAGGGAAGTTTGGTGCAAAAGCACTCTACGCTCGTTGGGATTTAGATGGTGCCGCTGCTAAAGCCGCCAATAAAGATGTACAAGATGGTGGTTATATTGAAGCCAGCTACAAAATTACCCCAAAGCTTGGTACATTCGCACGCTATAACGTGTGGGACAATGGTGGAACAGGTGATACCGAAATAACTCAAGCTGATATTGGGGTTAATTACTGGCTGCATGATAACGTTGTCTTCAAAGCGGATTACCAAAATCAGGATGCTAATGATAAAAGCAAAGCTTCTGATGGATTTAACTTAGGGGTTGGTTATCAATTTTAGACCCTTATCTTAAGGATTCTCTGAATGAGTCAAGAAACACGTCATACCCGCGAAGGCGGGTATCCAAGGCTAGGCACAGTGCCATTGTTGAAATGGATTCCCGCCTTCGCGAGAATGACGGAAACTTAATCAGAGACTCCTTAATCACATTGTTGATATAGCGTTGATTTAGTGTTGATTTAACAACATATGATTAATTGTTAACTTAAAAGCGCAGTTGGACTTCAAATCCAAGTGTGCTTTTAGGGTTTTAAAGTCATGAGGAAAAATATACATGAATACCATCTTGCCTAATATACTGTCTAAAGTAGCCATCGGATTAACCCTCTTGCTACTAGTATCTATAAACTCTGCCTCTTATGCTGAAACCTATAAAACCAACGAAGCTTTTCTTAAAGAAGCCTTTGCAGGAAAAGTCCCAGCCCCTAAACACATCTGGCTAAGAGATGGTTTAAAAAAGCAAGTAAACGATATCCTCATGCATCCTTATGGAAAGCTAAGAGTGAAGTACTGGATGTCAGCCAATAAATCGGTTTGGATTCTAGAAGAAGTAGGAAAGGAAAAACCCATCACAACCGGTATCATTATCAATAAACAAGGTAAAGTCAGTAAAGTTGAGATTCTTGCTTTTCGTGAAAGTCGAGGGTGGGAAATCAAGTATCCTTTCTTCCTGAAACAGTTTATTAATGCCGATCTAAAAACAAATCAGCAGCTAGACAAAAATGTAGATGGTATTACCGGAGCCACTTTATCAGTCAGAGCGGTTACAAAACTTGCACGCATGGCGCTGTTGTTGCACCATCACCAAAAGAAGATCGGTAAATAAAGAAAGGTAAGTAACCCTTTGAAAGCAACCTCCTCGAAACCCTATAAAAAAAGAAAGCTATTTAGGCTATTTTTCCTGCATCGTTATATAGGATTAGTCGCTGCATTATTTGCTGTCTTTCTATCCATTACCGGTATTCTGCTTAACCATACGGAAGAACTAGGTCTACACGATCGTCAAATCAACACCACATGGTTGATGAAGCTTTATGGCATTGAATCACCTGAAATCGCAACTGCTTTCTCTACTAGCCGCCAAGACCACCCAAATAAGGAAATATGGGTAGCCCAACTAGGCGACTCCCTACTTCTAGAAAACCTTCCTCTAAACTGCCCTCCTCCGTTAACTGGTGCCATTGCAACTGATGAGCTACTCATCATTAGTAATCACACTCAGCTTTGTTTGTTCACATTTGAAGCAGAGTTAATTGATAATTTACTCATCAAAGATCAAAGTGAAATACAAAAGCTAGGATTAGCCTCAAACCAAATCATCGTTTCTACCAACAAAACAAACTATGTAATAAATACTGATTTTACTGACCTAATTGCTCAAACAGACTTAAACCAAATAGTTAATTGGCAATCTCCTCAGCCACTACCCGAATCTATTTCCAAAAACTTAATGCAGCAATACAAAGGTGCAGGCCTGCCCTTGGAGCGTATTATTCTCGACCTACATAGCGGTCGTGTAGCAGGAATGGCAGGTGTTTACTTTATGGACTTTATGGCACTGCTTCTTATATTTTTAGCTATCACGGGCGTCATGATGTGGTCTAAGAGGGCAGCTAATCGTAAGAGAAAAACGCGCTAGTTCAAAAAACTAACTAATCGAATTAAGCAACTATTCCATCTGCCACTGTCCATCTTCATTAACCAGCACAGCAGCCTTCAACCCAAAAGGTTCTGGAACAATGTTCTGTTTGAAATTTAAGATTTCCATCCGCGATGGCTCAATGCGCAAAACGACATAATTGTCTGACTCTGACCCATCCGGAAAGAACATTTTCCAGACCTTTCTCCAATACCGTTTCTTCACTTCAGT
>JAZGES010000254.1:0-16030 GCA_036478935.1 Thiotrichaceae bacterium | reverse complement strand
GTTGTGCTTAACTCAAATAAAGGTGACATACGAGCCACCATAAAGATACCCGCTGTTACCATGGTTGCAGCGTGTATCAATGCAGATATAGGGGTCGGGCCTTCCATCGAATCAGGCAACCAAACATGTAACGGCACCTGTGCAGATTTACCCATGGCACCTACGAACAGCAAAATACAAGCAACGGTGATCACCGACCATTCTGCTGTACCGAAAATATTTATTGTTTTACCAACAACACTTGGAGCCGCTGCGAAAACTTCTTTATAGTCCATTGAACCGAAGTACATTAGAACGGCGGCTATACCTAGCAAGAACCCGAAGTCACCTACGCGATTAACTAAGAATGCTTTCATGTTAGCAAAGATAGCGGTATCACGAGTAGACCAGAAACCGATTAACAAATATGAAACCAGACCAACAGCTTCCCACCCAAAGAACAGCTGCATGAAGTTATTGGACATAACCAACATCAGCATGGAAAAGGTGAAGAGAGAGATATAACTAAAGAAACGCTGATAACTATTACGACCCACTAAGCTTTCTTCAGGCCAGTTATGCTCGTCGTGCTCCATATAACCAATAGTATAGATATGCACCATTAGCGATACGAAAGTAACCACTACCATCATCATGGCGGTTAAGTTATCAATCAAAAAGCCTACATTAAACGCAATACCTTCAACAGCAGCCCATGTATAAATAGTCTCGTTATAGGTATTCCCATCAAAGGCGATATGCTTCAGTACTACAAAAGACAGAATACAAGCTATAGCAACGCCGCCTATGGTAGCAATGTGCGAAGCTGTACGACCAATCATGCCACCAAATAGTCCAGCAATAATGGCACCTATAAGTGGTGCCAGAGGGATAGCGAGATAAATACTTTCCATGCCCTACCCCTTCATCTCGTCAAGTTCTTGAACATTAATCGTACCGCGGTTTCTAAACAGCACGACCAGTATGGCTAAACCAATTGCGGCTTCTGCAGCAGCAACCGTTAAGATAAAGAAGACAAAGACTTGCCCTCCCATATCTTGATTAAAGTGTGAAAAGGCAATGAAGTTAATATTCACAGCCAATAACATTAATTCAATACACATCAGAATAATCAACATATTCTTCCGATTTAGAAAAATACCCGCCACACTGATTGAAAAGAGCAAAGCGCCAATAATAAGAAAATGAGACAACGGAATCATGCTTTGTGCCATCTTATTTGCCCCCTTCTGATTTCATTTTTATAATACGGATACGATCCGAACTTTTCACACGAACTTGTTGTGAAATGTTCTGAGATTTTGTGCCAGGTTTACGCTTACGATGGGTAAGAACAATCGCCGCTATTATTGCCACAACCAAGATCACAGCTGCTATTTCGAAAGGATAAACATAGTCGGTATAAAGAATACTACCAAGCGCTTCGGTATTACTGTAGTCCGCAGATTTCCTAATTGGCGCGACTACATTTTTAATTGAGTCTGATGTTAAAACAAATATCATTTCTGCTGCTACTGCAACCGCCACCAGCAATCCCACGGGTAAATAACGTATAAAGCCTTCTCGTAATATGTCGATATTAATATCCAACATCATAATAACGAAGAGGAATAGCACCATTACCGCGCCTACATAGACAAGGATTAGTACAACGCCTAGAAACTCAGCTTCCAACATAATCCAGATAGCTGAACTACTAAAAAAGGCAAGGATCAAAAACAGTGCAGCATAAACAGGGTTACGCACTGTCACAACACTCACTGCAGCTGCCACTAGCACACCCGCAAATAGATAAAATATGATCTGTTCAATACTCATTAGTATTAATCTATAGCTCCACTAAACTTCTTATAAATTGGGGTAAAAGTCATTAACTGGATAAAAGCCATCATTTGTAAGGCGCATCCGCAGCCTTATCCTTAGCTATCATGGCTGCATGTTTATCACCAAAAGCCAATAGCTTTTCCTTCGTTTTAATATTCTCACCACGCTCTTCGAAATGATATTCAAAAATACGAGTTTCTACGATGGCATCAACTGGACAGGCTTCTTCACAGAAACCACAATAGATACACTTAAACATATCAATGTCATATTGAGTGGTTCGACGCGTTCCATCATCACGCTCTTCCAGTTCAATGGTAATAGCTAAAGCAGGACAAACTGCTTCACACAACTTACAAGCGATACAACGCTCTTCACCATTTGGATAACGCATTAAGGCGTGATGACCACGAAAACGCGGTGAGATGGGTGTCTTCTCTTCAGGATATTGAATAGTTACTTTGCGCGTAAACAAACGCTTACCCGTCAAACTCATCCCTTTTAATAACTCGAAAAGCGTAAAGGATTTAATCCAATGTTGCACTGTCGCAATCATAGACGACCTCCTTTACAAAGCTTAGCTTCTTTTACAGCTACTAAAACCATCTTTATGACTCCCATGGCTTCCACCCTAGACCAATAGCTACACCTTCAGCGAAGATATAAACCAATGTGACCGGAATAAGTACTTTCCAACCTAAACGCATGATTTGATCATAACGATAACGTGGGAATGTTGCCCGGAACCAAAGATACATGAAGATAAAGAAAGCAATTTTTAACAAGAACCAATGAATGCCATTTCCTAACAGCACACCAATATAAGGAAGATCTGTTAACCAAGTAACACCTTCAAAAGGAGATAACCATCCCCCCATAAATAGAATGGCTGCAACTGCTGAGATCAACAGCATATTGGCATACTCACCTAAGAAGAATAAAGCAAATGCCATACCGGAATATTCAACATGGAAACCCGCGACAATCTCAGACTCGCCTTCTGCCACATCAAATGGAGCACGGTTAGTTTCCGCTACTCCTGATATGAAGTACACCACCATCAAACCAAATAATGGCCATGCAAACCACTGACTGATACCACCCGACTGCGCCAAAACTATCTCACTTAAGCTCAAGCTACCTGCCGCCATCAACACGCCAACAAGCGCAAAGCCCATAGCAATTTCATAAGAAACAACCTGCGCGCCTGCTCGCATCGCACTTAGGATGGCGTACTTTGAATTGGATGCCCAACCTGCAAGGATAATACCGAATACATCCAGGGAGGTAATAGCCAGAATAAACAACAAACCGACGTTGATATCTGCTAGCGCCCAGCCAGACTGAAATGGGATTACAGCCCAGGCAACTAAAGCAGGGGTTAATGCCATAACAGGTGCAAAGTAGAATACAAAGGTGTTTGCTTTAGTAGGAAGAATAACTTCCTTAAACATTAGCTTTACAGTATCCGCAATCGGTTGCAGCCAACCTTTTGGCCCTACTCTGTTAGGCCCAAGTCGCACCTGCATATAACCAATAATCTTTCTTTCAGCATAGGTCGTATAAGCAACTGCCAAAATCAATGGCAATACAATAGCTACGATTTTCAACAGAATAACAATAAGCGTCTGTAACGCCTCAGGCACCATATTCCAAATTGAAAGTAAGCTATCCATTAACAATCACCTTGAATATCAACCGACCCATATGAAGCGCCTAACAGCGCCGCCTTATTTGTTGCTGCTAGCATATACAAACAACCTTCCGGCACATCACTATCAGCAAACAAGCTCATAACGACGCGTCCATCACCTTGTTGAACAGTAACTGATTCACACTTACCTAAACCCTGACTTTCAATATCAACTGGATTTAACCAAACTGAATTTCTATCTTGCAAGAAGGTCTTTTGAAGCGCGGTTGCACGTCGAGTAAGCCCATCTACTGAGTAAGCATGCACAGAGCTGATGCGCTCTAGCCCATGCGACTGCTCAACGGCATCAAATACATCTGAACTATCAAACGCTCTAGTATTATCAGTAACAAGTGATACTTTCTCATTAAATTCTTTGAGCACATCTTCACTGCTCATAAAATCAAAACCGTCAACTTCCATTGTGTTACCTAATACTCTTAACACTTTCCAACCTGGCTTCACAGATTCAGGGGCTTTGACCGCTGCACGAAAAGTCTGCTGTATACCTTCTGCATTGATAAACGTTCCAGAGGTTTCTGCAAAAGTTGAAATAGGTAAAAGAATATCTGCATAAGCACGTAATTTATCACTGGCAAAAGAAGTGAGTGCAATCACTTTAGCGTGATGCATCGCTGCTTCTGCTTTTTGTGGATCATCACAATCAAATCCGGGATCAACATCTAGCAAAACAAAGGTTTTTAATGCCCGCATAAACATATCGGAAGCATCCAAGCCTGTTGCACCTGATGCTTCTCCACCAGCTACCCGATGAGGAACATTTCCGGTTAGCCATGCACCCGCCGTATTCGCTGATTCGGCTAAATAGCCTAGCGATGCACCTGTGTTCGTAGCAACAACTGAAGCTAAGGCTCGAAGTGTTGCATAAGCAGGATGTTCAACAGCTAAATTACCTAGTATTACGGTTGCATTATCTGCATCTTGTAATATCTTGATAATGTCGTTGGCTTGGATTTGATCATCAGCATCTTGTTTTAAACTTGCTAGTTGCTCTGGCAATTCACCACTGGCACTAGCAATCGTTGATAGCGCTTTAATCAAGTCCGCTGGGTTGGCTACGATTTCATGATCAACCGAGTAGTTAAAGGAAACTTTAATAGGATTGATAACAATAACTTTCGCACCATTAAGTACCGCTTTGCGAATACGATGGTTTGCCATGGGTTGCTCACGACGCACGTCTGAACCAACCAGAACAAAGACATCGTTCTTCTCAAGCTCAGGCAATGTTGAACCTAACCAAGGAAACTGTGGTGCTTTGCTTTGATCTGAAAAATCTGTTTGACGTAAGCGATGATCAATATTGGCTACGCCTTTGGCACGCATTAGCTTTTGTAATAAATAAAGCTCTTCGGTGGTTGCTCTTGCAGACGACAACACACCTATTTGATCAGGATCTGAATGGCTAAGGTGATCAGCTATGTGATCCAAAGCTACATCCCAAGTAATGGTTTGCCAGTGCCCATCTACCTTCATCATTGGCTCTTGCAACCTATCCTCAGCATCTAAACCTTGATAACTGAAACGATCTCTATCAGAAATCCAACACTCATTAATTGCCTCATTCTCACGAGGGATTGAGCGAATGACTTTGCCTTTATAGACGTGCAAATTGACATTTGAGCCAACTGAATCATGTGATGCAATCGAAGGATATTGATTAACTTCCCATGCTCTAGCCTTATAACGAGATGGTTTTGCCGTTAACGCACCAACTGGACAGACATCTATAATGTTCCCTGAGAGCTCCGACTTTAAACTTTTATCAATATAAGTACCGATAGCCATGGTATCGCCACGACCTGTTGCACCTAGTTCACGCATTCCAGCAATTTCTTCGCCAAAACGAACACATCTAGTACATTGGATACAGCGTGTCATTTCAGTAGCAATCAAAGGACCTATATCTTTGTCTGCTACTACACGCTTCATTTCGTGGTAGTTAGAAGAGCTGCCACCATGAGCTACGGATAAATCTTGTAATTCACACTCACCGCCTTGATCACAGATAGGGCAATCTAACGGATGATTGATTAACAAAAACTCCATTGTAGATTTTTGTGCCGAGACGGCTCTTTCTGAACGCGTAAGTACGTTCATGCCCGCCATAACAGGAGTTGCACAAGCTGGCATCGGCTTAGGTGCTTTTTCTACATCTACCAAACACATCCGGCAATTTGCAGCGATCGAAAGCTTCTCGTGATAACAAAAACGAGGAATGTGAATTCCTTCGTCATCTGCTACTTCTATTAGCATAGTACCCGGCTTGGCTTTAATTTCCTCGCCATTAATCGTCAAGGTGATCAAATCATCGCTCATGATGCACCTCCCTGATCGACCATGCTATGCCCATGCTTAACATAATATTCAAATTCATGACGATAATGCTTAATGAAGCTCCAAACTGGCATAGCGGCTGCGTCGCCTAATGCACAGATAGTTCGACCTTCTATTTTATGTGCCACATCATCCAAACGATCTATATCTTCCATCGTACCTTTGCCGTCAACAATACGGGTCAGCATTCGATACAGCCAACCGGTACCTTCACGACAAGGCGTACATTGACCACAAGATTCTGAATGATAAAAGCGTGATATACGCTTTAAAAGCTTTACCATATCGGTGTGATCATCAATGATCATCACTGCCCCAGAACCTAGATAAGAACCTGCATTCTGGATCGTATCGTAATCCATAGTCAGCTCCATCATCTGCTCAGCTGGAAGTATGGGCACTGAGGAACCACCGGGGATAACAGCTTTTAGCTTACGCCCCTTCCAAACACCGCCTGCCATTTCTAATAAATCACGAAAAGGCATACCGAGTGGGATTTCAAAATTACCTGGGTTCTCTAAATGACCTGACATGGAAAATAATTTTTCTCCGCCGGCACCTTCAACTCCCATCTTTGCAAACCAATCACCGCCTTTATGAATAATAGAAGGAATTGAAGCTAAAGACTCTGTGTTATTAATCGTTGTAGGTCTACCATACAAACCATAACTTGCAGGAAAAGGAGGTTTAAATCTAGGCTGACCTTTCTTACCTTCTAAAGACTCTAGTAGAGCGGTTTCTTCACCACAAATGTAAGCACCAGCACCTAGTGATCCATAAAGATCAAAATCAACACCGCTACCTTTTATATCTTTACCTAACCAGCCTTGTTCATAAGCTTCTTTAACCGCTTGTTCAAAGTTTATGAAGGGTTCATCCATAAACTCGCCACGCATATAGTTATACCCCACGGTTGCACCGATGGAATAACCTGCGATAACCATACCCTCAACCAAGGCATGAGGATTAAAGCGTAGAATATCTCTATCTTTACAGGTACCTGGCTCTGATTCGTCTGAGTTACAAACGATATATTTCTGCCCAGGCATATCTTTGGGCATAAAGCTCCACTTCAAACCGGTTGGGAAACCAGCTCCACCACGACCACGCAGACCTGAAGTTTTCACTTCATCAATGACATCATCAGGCGACATTTTTTCTTCTAATATTTTCTGCCACGCCTGATAGCCACCTACTTTAAGGTAGCTTTCAAGTGTATGGGCTTCATCACCAAACTGCTTAGTTGTAAAACAAACTTGATCTACCATGTGTTAGCCCTCCCCATCATCAATACCATCCAAAATGGCATCAATCTTTTCAGGCGTTAAATCGGTGTGATAAACATGATCAACCTGCATCATCGGCGCACTCGAACAGGCAGCCAAACACTCTTCTTCAACTTTCAAGAAAAACTTACCGTCTTTCGTTGTTTCGCCCATCTTGATATCTAGTTTCTTCTCAATATGATCAACAACTTCATCCGATCCACGCAACATACACGACACATTAGTACAAATCGCAATACTATGACGACCCGCTGCTTTTTCGTCTAATTCATACATGGAGTAGAAACTAGCTACTTCATATACAGTAATTTCATCAAGACCTAAGTAATCCGCTACTGCATCCATTTTAGGTACAGAAATATAATGGTCTTCATGCATCACAGCACGTAAGGCTGCCAACAATGCTGATTGTTTTTTATCTTCTGGATAGCGCGTCAACCAGCTGTCTATTTCTTCTCTTTCATGAGTAGATAGTAAGTCACTTTTTCGTTTTAGCTCTTTATTCAGCGTGGTCATTAGCGATCAACCTCCCCAAATACAATATCTTGTGTACCGATAATGGTAACTACGTCTGACAACATATGACCTCTTACCATTTCATCCATTGCAGAAAGATGTACAAAACCTGGCGCTCTAATTTTCAAACGATAGGGTTTATTCGAACCATCTGACACTAAGTAACAACCAAACTCACCCTTTGGATGCTCAACAGCTGAGTAAACTTCCCCAGCTGGCAACGTATACCCTTCAGTCGTTACCTTAAAATGCTTAATTAAGGATTCCATATCTGACTTCATACTCGCTCTACTGGGTGGAGCAACCGGACTATCATCTAACATGACTGGACCTGAGTTTTTACGGAGCCATTCAATACATTGGATAATAATCTTATTCGATTGACGCATTTCCTCAATGCGAACCAAATAACGATCATAGCTATCACCATTTGTACCAATAGGTATGTCGAAGTCCACCTTGTCATACGCTGCATAAGGTTGCTTCTTGCGCAAGTCCCAAGCAATTCCTGAACCACGCAACATGGGCCCTGAGAAACCTAGTTGCTTTGCTCTTTCGGGATCAACGATGCCAATATCTACCAAGCGCTGTTTCCAGATACGATTGTCGGTTAATAAGGTTTCATATTCATCAACACAATTAGGAAAGCGTTGCGTGAAGTCTTCAATAAAATCTAGCAAACTACCTGAGCGACATTCGTTCAGCTCTTTGACTCGACCTGCATCTTTCCAACGCGACTCTTCATACAGTGGCATGCTATCGGGCAAATCACGATAAACACCACCTGGGCGATAATAGGTCGCATGCATACGAGCACCAGAAACGGCCTCATACACATCCATTAAATCTTCACGTTCGCGGAAGGCATACAAGAACATGGTCATTGCGCCTACGTCTAGACCATGAGCACCAATCCACATCAAGTGATTTAAGATTCGTGTAATCTCATCAAACATAGTGCGTATATATTGCGCTCTAATAGGCGCTTCAATACCCATTAGTTGCTCAATCGAGCGCACATAAGCATGTTCATTACACATCATGGAGACGTAATCTAAACGATCCATATAGCCTATACTTTGATTGTACGGCTTAGACTCTGCCAGTTTCTCAGTGCCACGATGCAATAAACCTATATGTGGATCAGCACGTTCAATCACCTCACCATCCATTTCTAAAACAAGGCGTAACACGCCATGTGCTGCTGGATGAGCAGGGCCAAAATTAAGTGTGAAATTACGAATATCAGACATTAATCGTCTCCCTCTACAGGGGGTGTAAAGGATTCATCACCACGTATAACGCGAGGTACAAGTACACGAGGCTCAATACTGACAGGCTCATAAACAACCCGTTTCTCTTCCTCGTCATAACGCATTTCAACATGCCCTACTAAAGGGAAATCTTTACGGAAGGGGTGACCTACAAAGCCGTAATCGGTGAGAATTCGACGCAAGTCAGGGTGACCAGTAAACATAATACCGTATAGATCAAAAGCTTCACGCTCAAACCAATTTGCTGAACTCCAAACTTCAACAACGGAATCCATCACAGGGAAATCGTTATCTTCGCAAAAGGCTTTTAAACGTATGCGATGATTATTAGCAACCGATAAAAAATGATAAACAACGGCATAACGTAAACCGTCAAAATCAACATCAGCTACTTTCTCATCAAAGGTAAAACGCTCAGCACCCGTTGGTTGAACACCACGGCTAAAACCAGAACCACCTGTTTCCCACTCAGCTTGCCCGTAAGACAAATAATCAACACCACAAACATCGATCAGCTCATCGCATGCGGTTTTGTCATCGTTAAGTAGAAAGTAGACTGCATCCATAAGATGCACTGCTTTAACCTCTATCGTTAATTCACCGAATTCGATTTTTGAACTAACTAGCTTGTCGTCTAGTTTTTCAGAGATATACGTTAGTAATTGTTCCAAGATCACACGCTCCGCGCAATCGTATTAGTGGTGCGAATCTTATTCTGCAACTGAATAATTCCGTACATTAGGGCTTCGGCAGTCGGTGGACAACCTGGCACATAAATATCTACAGGAATAATTCGATCACAGCCACGCACTACAGCATATGAGTAATGATAATAACCACCGCCGTTAGCACATGAACCCATAGAAATCACCCAACGAGGCTCTGCCATTTGATCATAGACTTTACGTAATGCTGGCGCCATCTTATTGGTTAGCGTACCTGCCACTATCATTACATCTGACTGCCGAGGACTTGGTCTAAATACAATGCCAAATCGATCAAGATCGTAACGAGAAGCTCCTGCTTGCATCATTTCAACAGCACAACACGCCAAACCAAATGTCACTGGCCACAAAGAGCCTGTTCTGGCCCAGTTAATTAACTTGTCTGCAGAAGTAGTTACAAACCCTTCCTTTAGAACGCCTTCTATTCCCACTCTAACGCTCCTTGCTTCCACTCATAGATGAAACCAACAATTAGGATTAACAGGAAGATACCCATTGAAATTAGGCCGAACATACCAATTTTGTCGAGCACAACTGCCCATGGAAACAAGAAAGCTATTTCCAAATCAAAAATAATAAATAAAATAGCGACCAGATAATAACGAACATCGAATTTGATTCGTGCATCTTCGAACGCATCGAAGCCACACTCAAAAGGAGAGTCTTTTTCGGGGTCAGGCTTTCGCGGACCTAATAATAAGCCAAGTCCTAACAGAACAATTGACAAACCAACGCCAACCGCTAAAAACACAAGAATTGGTAAGTACGCCTCTACCATATCATCTCCTAAACTCCTCCTTTTTTAGTGTAAACATTATGGGGTTTTACACTAAAGCAACGCAGAATATACACAACAGGTTATAACGGCTCAAGCCATGCCAGCAAAATAAATGATTTGACAAGCATCCAGTTTTAAAAATACTTATATCTATATATAGATTAATTTTATGATAAAGAATATTACTAAATACTAATGATCAAGAGATGAAAGGACAGACCTGCCATTCTTATAAGCTATGCATATAAACAAGCCATCAATGAAATACAAAATATGCGTAGTTTTTAAGCAATATTTATTTTCACTAATTTTACTAAAAAGCCCTACTAGCAATGCGCAAGCCGTGAATACCCTTTGACTCAATTAAAGTAGTTATAGGTTGACCCTGCATATACTAAAAAAATTCTAATAAACCACCTCAGACATGCTTTCCGCTAAACGGCCTCCTTCTCGTTCTAGAAAGCGAGATATCATTATTCTGCAGGTACACACCAAGACTTCACATAAACTCATCTTGCGCGTAAAACATCCTACATCTGCACCAATTTATACTTACCTGACTTTCGCCCCAACAGACGGAGAGCATAACCTTCAGGATTCAAATACCTTTTTTGGTCTTCTGCTGACTATACTCAACCAACATTTTTTCTCCTGATTGCTTTTGCTCAGGCGTAATTTCTCTTGAAACCTCAATAAGAACATCAGTAGCTAGCTTGTATCCATTACCGAGTGAACGCTTAAGCCAGAACCATGAATTTGAAAGACTCTTTTCAACACCTTCACCTTTGTGGTACATCACACCAATCATAAACTGACTGGTAGCAACCTCATTCTTTGCATCTTGCTCCCAAATTTTGAACGCCTTAGCAAAGTCCTGACCCCAGCCTTCCTCTGGACCAAAAATAGTGCCACCGTAATAATACTTTAATGCCAGCAAATTGCGTGCAGGCTGATAACCAGAATTTGCAGCCTTCTCCCACCAAAAGAGAGTTTTTTTGCTGTCACCCAGCTCATCATAAATTTCACCCAGCAGGGTTTGCGAAGCACTGCTTCCAGATTCAGATGCCTTGGTACAAAAAAAGATCGCTTGCTTTGATGAGCCCTCGACCACTAACTTTTCACACTCTTCTGCGTGATCAACTGGAGAGTCAGCATATAGATTTACGCCGACCACAAAAAGGAGAGCAGCCAGACTATAGTGTTGTTTTTTCATAGATCCTATCCTTAAAGAGATTTCGAATAATGAGCATTCTTATATGGACAGTAACACAGGCTTCTTAAAAAATAGTTAACATAGATTTCACTCTTGAAAATATAGCAATACGTAAATTGATGACTAGAAACGTGAATACTGGGCTATTTATAAACAGGCACAAAAAAGCCCGTTGTTACACGGGCTTATGGACTATCTAGGACTTTCCTAGACTTTTATTTGGTGCCGACGGCCGGAGTCGAACCGGCATAGCTTGCGCTACACGCCCCTCAAGCGTGCGTGTCTACCAATTTCACCACGTCGGCTATTCTTTTATTGCTATTACTCTTTTGTTGATTCAGCTTCTGTTGGTGCTTTTTCTTCTGCTGGTTCAACATCAGGCACGTCACTAGCAACAGACTCTGAAGCTTCTGCTTCTGGCACGTCATTAGCGGTCGCAGCCTCTGGAGTTGCATCAGGAACATCGCTTTCAGTACTCTCAACTACAGGAGAAGCCGCATCAGGAGCATCAGGCACATCACCGGGTGTAGTTTCTGCCGGAGCTACTACTTCAGCAGGCACAACAGAATCGACAACACTATTAGAAGTTGCATCGTCACCACGATGACTGACCAACCATGCTAATGCCATTGAGTTAACAAAGAATGCTAAAGCAAGAACGGCTGTTGTTCGACTAAGAAAGTTACCAGCACCACGCGCACCGAAAACTGAACCTGACGCAGAACCACCACCAGCACTACCACCGCCACCAAAAGCGGCACCAGCATCAGCACCTTTACCATGCTGCATTAAAACCAAACCAATAATGCCTATGGCTACTAATATTTGGACTATTAAGAGTATGTTGTACATAAATTTCTACTTATTATTTTCTATAACTATTTATGCGGTACAGATTGCTAAGAATGCTTCTGAAGTTAAAGAAGCCCCTCCAATCAAACCACCATCGATATCTTCCATGGCGAATAGCTCAGCAGCGTTATCGCCGTTTACACTACCACCATATAAAATTTGTACTTTTGCAGCTACATCTGCATTTAAGCCAGCGACCTTGCTACGAATAAAGGCATGAACATCTTGTGCCTGCTGAGGAGAAGCTGTCTTACCCGTGCCAATAGCCCAAACAGGCTCATAAGCAATTACGGCATCAGCTAGCGCTCCAACACCTTCTAACTCAATCACTGCGTCAAGCTGTCGTGCTACTACGTTTTCAGTATCGCCGCTTTCACGTTCTTCAAGTAACTCACCTACACATAAGATAGGTGTTAAACCTTCTTTTCTTGCTGCTGCAAATTTGGTTGCTGTATCTGCATCTTGCTCGCCATAAATACTACGACGCTCAGAGTGACCAACCAGCGTGTATTGACAACCCACTTCTTTAAGCATCGCTGCCGATACTTCACCAGTGAAAGCACCTGTTTCTTGGTCGGCAACGTCTTGCGCTCCTAGCCCAATATCTGTGCCATCTAAAAGATCGGATACCATTGAAATATAAACATAAGGAGGACACACAGCAACTGCCGTGCCATCTACACCTGACATCCCATCAGCGATACCTTTAACGAGTGTTTGAATACTTTCTTTAGAACCATTCAGCTTCCAGTTTCCAGCTACTAATGTTTGACGCATAGGATATCCCCTCATTCTTGATTACATTTAGAGCGCGCAAGAGTACCGTTCCACACCTTAAATTGCAATTCTTTTTATCAGCCACACATGGCATATTACCGCTGCTAAAATTAGTTAATACGACAATATTAGATTGTCACATTATTTAATATATTCAGCTTTACGACTGATTATGACCTCAATATAACAAATCAAACCTGCCAACTTAAACCGCCTTAGCCTATTTACCTTACTAACATGCTGATAACAATATTCTATTAGACACAGCAGCCTTTCTTTGATCATAATAGTTGTACACAAAGTATTCAGGGCAACGTGTCATTAATTTATTAATTCCAAGTCGTAAGGTGCTATCAAGCCACATAACTTTGAATAAAGCGTTGAGCATTATTTTTGATAGAGCTTATTAACTAGGAGGGGTGCACCAATCATGTCTAATTCCAACACCCAGAACTCCCAGCCCGTGCAATCAGGCTTTGCACTGCCTATAGGCTATACCTTTCAAGATTATAAAATAAACCAAGTTGTTGCCGAAGATGATTACAGTATTTCATACCTCGCCACCGAGCAATCCCAAAATACTGAAGTCATTCTAAAGGAATATCTGCCTCGCTCACTGTCTCAGCGAGACTCAAGCACCTACGACATCACACCCAAAACATTACTCAGCAAGCAATCATTCGAATGGGGCTTATCAGAATATCGAGAGGAAATTTATGACCTCATCAATATTAACCACCCCAACATCATCAATGTAACAAGCTACTTTGAAGCCCATAACACGGCCTATAAAGTCATTGATGCTATAGATGGAGTGACGCTAGAGCAGTACGCACAAGACAAAGCATTATCAGAAGCTGAGATACTATCACTCATCGAACCACTACTAGATGGGCTAGAAGCCATCCACACATCTGGTCACATTCATAGCGATCTCACCCCCGCCCACATTCTCATCCAAGACGAGATCAGCATGCCTGTGATGACCCATTTGGGTGATGCCAGCCATATATTTCGACATCATGAAAAAGAAATACCACTCTTGGTATCTCCAGGCTATTCTCCTTGTGAACACTATTATGCTAACGACAAACAAGGTGTGTGGACGGATATTTATGCAGTAGGATGTATTTTATACCGATTGATTAGTGGAGTCACACCTCACTCATCAGCATCTCGGTTAACAGGTATTGCCGATCACAATAAAGACCCGCTAACCCCTGCATCTGAAATAGCGCAAGGAGCCGGAACGCACACCTATTCAAAACAGCTCTTATCCGCTATAGATCATGCTATTCAATTACAAAGAAGGGATAGACCTCAAACCATTAGTGAATGGAAAAATGAATTGGGCATTGAGACCGAAAGCATCATTGAAATTGATGAACTGAGCCTAATCAACAGCTCTATCGGCAACTCTGACTTAAACATTTCTGGCGTACCTACTGCTCCCGACAGCTTTTCTTCTCATAAAGAAATAGCGATTAACTTTGAAGCTATTAGCCAACCCACTCCTGAAGAGCCACCTTCAAAGCTAAAACAATTTGCACGGATGGCAGCCTTTGCTTCTGTCGTTCTTGCTTCACTAGTTGGGAGCTATCACTACTTTACACAACCACAGATTCAGGATGGATTAACCAAAACCCATGATGTCTATGTAACAAACTCGAAAAAAACAGTTATTGCTCAGCCACCAGCTGAGCTTTCGCAAAGAGAAACAACAGACTCTTTCGTTGAATATCTAGACGAGCCCGCTATTGGCTCAGATATCAACTCAACGATTAACCCGACTATCAATCCAACTATCGCCCCAATCACCACCATTCTCACCCCAGAAGAATTAGCACTAGAATCAACAATGGAACCCTCGTCTAGAGAAGAGTTATTAATCGTCCCAGCTATAGAAAACACCGATGAAAATACTGCTCCTGAAGAAGATTCGATAGCTGAATCTGCATTAGAAACACCGTTTACTGAAGATGATGATGATTTAACCCCATTATGGCTGCTAGACGTACCTTTAACTAAGGATGAACTCTCATTACAGCAGTTTGAAGATGCATTCATCGCGAATGAAATAATTACACTCCCTATCATCTTACGTTATGCAAACGAACCTGACGCCGAAGTCGAGCAGACTGAGATAATTACACTGACAAACCTAATGAGCAACCCTCATGAAGTACCTAACATTGTTATTACCACCGCTATCACGCCAACCACACAGGCAGTAGCAACTACTAGCCAAGAACCGACAAAAACAGCCACGAAAGTAATAACTAGCAACACAACCCAAAAAGTTGCCGGTGTAGTGCGAAATAACCATCAGACAAGACCTACCTCTCGCCCTCAACCTCGACGGGTTCATCGAACCACCCATCACCGCAATAAAAAAAGCAGAAACAAAAAAACCAGACAGCAATACCAAAAAGAATGGGTCGCTGAGCAAAGGCGTAAAAAATCACAAGGAAAAACAAAGCAACAATATCAAAAAGAGTGGGCCGCGAAACAAAATCAATTGAAAAAAAGAGCTGCATGGAAACGGAAGAAAGAACATCTAAAGAAAGTGAAAATCAGAAAAACAGTCCGTCAAATAGAAAAAGGGCTGCTAGATGAAAAAGATTGGTGATAAGTTGTTAAGTTGTTAAGTTGTTAAGTTGTTAAGTTCAGGATAGCTATAGAAATAGTTAATCCACCCCGGTATTTTACAATTCAGAAGCTACTATTCCATGGT
>JAZGES010000253.1:0-5664 GCA_036478935.1 Thiotrichaceae bacterium | reverse complement strand
GGTGCTGTCATGCGAGTCTATTAGCTGGCTAACTTTTTCAACAGGCTGTGCTTTCGGTGTAGTTTCGTTCTCAATAGCTGTTTTAGTTTTATCTTTATCAAGGTCTTTCGATCGAGCTGAATCAATGTGATAACGCTCTAATATCTTTTTACTTTCATTTTCAGAAGCGCGTTTGTCAATAATCACCCTGTACCCATCTTTATCCTCTAGCGTTATAAATTCACTATCTGACGAAGCCATGATGTTGTAGAAACTATCAAAGTCTTTAAATGTCTGTCCGTTAATTTTTTCAACCACCCAATCGTAGAGATCGTGATAGCCCTTATTGGTATCAGCCGCTAACACCTGTGCTACAACAACTGCTTCTTTTTTATTTTTCGTAGGCCACTCATTTAGTAGCTCCCCAAGCTCACCGCCAGAACTGAAAAATGACATGCCGGCATTGATGTAATTTTTTGTGACAGGTGTAAAGACAAATCCTCCAAAAATGAAGTAGCGAGGGAATGTGTCGTATTGCTCTCGTTGTACTAACCAGAAATCTTTACTGGTGGTATTTAAGGTTATTTCTTTTGATAAAGTCTCAGAATTACGAATGATATCAAGGCGAAGTTTATCGCCGATCTGGTGCCCATCTATATAGTAACCAAATGAGGTGTATTCTTTAGGGCGAAACTCAACAGTGCCGTCATTCGCAATGGTGTGACCATCAATTGCAGTAATAATATCTCCTGGCAAGATAAGGTCTTTCGCAGGTGAATTAAAAAGTACTTTATAAGCTAAGACACCCGTATGCTCATCATCAAGTTTGAATTTCTTACGGGAAGCCGGATTTTCCATTTCTTGAACAATAATTCCAAGATCAGGAAAGCCATTATAAGTGCCATCCTTAATATCATCAAAGAAGTGCTTAACTGTAGGGGTGGGAACCATATAACCAATATTGTCAGCACCGCGTAGTCCTTGCATGACAACGCCAGCAATTTTCCCAGTTGATTTTGAGATAACAGGGCCGCCGCTATTGCCAGGGTTGATAGCGGCATCTATTTGTACGGATAACATATATTCACTGCTATGTGCATATTGCTGGTGCTCTATACGGGATACTACGCCCTTAGTAACGCTCAGTGTGTCTCCTCCCGTAGGGAAGCCATACACAATCACTTCTTCCTGTGTGGTAGGTAAAGAACCGAGCTCCAGTGGAATAGCCCCATCGAAAAACTCAGGATCTTTTACGGAGATTAGAGCGAGGTCGGCATCATGGGATACGCTTTCAACCGTTGCACTATAACGTTTAGTTTGTCCATACCGCTTCACTTCAAGAAAGGTGCTGTCAGCGATAACATGTGCATTAGTGAGGATTTTATTGCCGACTATAATGCTCCCAGAACCGCTGAACTGTGAAGTAGACGTATTCCATGGTTCTTGATAATTGGGTTGGTTTGCAACTGTATATATTTTAACAATAGATTCTTTAATAATAGAAGAAGCTGCTTTCTTCTTCTGATCTAATGCTTTATTAACAGAAGTTTTATCGGGTATAGCTGCTTTATCACTGGTTAGTTCAGCAGTATTTGCCCACGACGTAGAGGCTGCACATACCAAAGATAACGTTATCGTGGTAGTCAATATTTTAGTAATGTAGTCACTGAAATAATATATGGGTGAATTTTGCTTTTTCATATTGCCGCCCGTAGCCGCTGTTAATTACTAGTACTCATTATAGCGTTGTTTTATGAAAAAACATTAGATAATTTAGTGTTTTGGAGCTAATCCCCATAGAATAATTCTATAGTAATCAGGTATTTTTGAATGGAAGGAAGGGGTTTATAGATCGTTTTCTACATTCAGACTATGAGTTATTTCTGTCTGAACGTAGAAAGAATGTAGAAAGTTAACTAATGTGCTAAGTCAATGCTGCTAAGCAGTGTATCAAGCGAGTACTAAGCAAAAGTACCTTGCTGTTCTATTTTAAAAGTCCTCAGAACATGGGTAAACGCTTTGTTATTAGCTGAAATAACAACGGCATCAAAAACATCTCTCTCACTAAAGCCAGCCTGTACTGCAAGATCAATGTCAGCTTTACCCACATCTTCTGGATTGTGAATTGCAGCCAACGCTATGTTTAATAGTACCTTTTCATTATCAGGCAGTGGGGCATTATTTGAATTTTTTTGTGCTTCTGTTAGTTGCTCTGACGTTTTACCCATATTCAATAAGAACCCTGCGTTGAAATCAATACAAAAAGAACACTTTGCATCAGACGAAACAAGGTATCGAATCATAGCTAATAACTCTTGGCTTAATCGGGGGTGAGCCATGAAATATCCGACAGAGCCTACAAAAGCTTCAAGTAGAGGAGGGCTTATGCTGTATAGACGTAAGCCATCGGGAACAAAACCTAAGTGTTCTTCAATACCTTTAAAAATAGCATTTACTTTATCAGTGTCTTCAGTTGGGATGATTGGGTTTATTAATGCATTAGTTGTCATGATTACTTCCTTTAATATAAAAATACAGACTGGTCAGTCTATATGTGGTTTTAAAAAAATAGCCTACCAATAAGCTATCTTGAAATTTGGAACTCAGCCTTTGTATCAATTAAAAAATGTTACAAATGGAGATCCGTATTATTAAGCAGTTAAAAACTGCTTAATAAATTTTATGCTTTTATCAACATTACCTGATTCTTGATCCGCCTTATCTAAAAGGATAGCACCTTCCATTTGACTTAAAATAATGGCGCTAGTGACCACAGGATCAATGTTTTTGGAAATCTCATCGGCATCACGTGCTGCTTTAAGTAAAGTCTCAAAGTTATTTAAAAATTGGTCAAAGATGCTTTTAACTTTGTTTCTGACTGCTTTACTTTCCGCACTCAGTTCCAAAGTAAAGTTTCCAAAATAACAACCACTGATATGACTTTCCTTTTTCTGAGCCTTTTGTTTAGCTGACATCATTTCTAAAATAGCGAACAGTGATTGGAGAGGGGATCGCTGCTTATCCGACAACATTTCCTCTATTTGTTGCGTTGTATTCATAAATTGATGGTCTAGGGTATGTACAGCTAGCTCTTCTTTACTCTTAAAATAGTAGTAAAAATTACCTTTCGTCACGCTCGCTGCTTGAATGACTTTTTCTAGACCGGTTGCATTGTAGCCATGCAAATAAAATAAATCACTGGCTGCTTCAAGGATTTTATCTCGTGTTACCTGTGCTTTTTCAGAAAGTTTCATTAGTAATATTAGACCGGTCAGTATATTTTGTATTATTGTTTACTATTCAGTGGTAATGCGTCAAGTTATTTTTTTAAATCAGGTTGTATTTATCTATAAGTCATTGGTTATTTTGGTATTTAAAATCCTGAGTAAAATAGTCGGAAATAACCACCAATAATTCTTGACTGTTTTACTAGGTTATTCTATATTAGAGTTTTTAAATATATAAAAGTTGGTTACCCCGCCAACACCATGAACAAGAGGCGAACATGAAACTCTCAACAAAAGGTCGTTATGCAGTTACTGCAATGATGGATTTAGCCATCCATGATATTGACGGGCCTGTCACTCTGGCTGATATTTCAAAGTGTCAGGGTATTTCTCTTTCTTACCTAGAACAATTATTTGCAAAGCTACGTAAACATGGCTTAGTCGAAGGCGTTAGAGGACCAGGTGGTGGGTATCGATTAGGTAAACCAGCTTCACAAATCAGCGTTGCCAATATCATTATTGCAGTCGATGAAAGCATTGATGCGACGGGTTGTTCAGGAAAAGCTGATTGTCAAGATGGTAAACGATGTCTGACTCATAAGCTATGGGAAGACTTGAGTGTAAGGCTGTATGAATTCCTTGATGGTATTAAGCTGAATGAATTCGTGAATCGACCTGAAGTACGCGAAATATCTTATCGACAAGATAGTATGGCTAGTCGTATTGCTAATATGTTTCCTGCAAGTGTGCGGATAGCGTCTTAAATGTAGTTCGACATGATCTCATATAATATTTAAAGGGTAGCTTTTGGCTACCCTTTTTTGTGGCTCAGATATAGGGGGCTGCCCCTTGCCGATATAAACCGGAAATCCTAATATGTATGCCACTGGTCTAGCTTTAAAATTTCATGTTGTATTTTAAGGCACCTTTTACCATACTCATTTGAATTAATAAAAAATGGATATCGCTATGGATATTAAACAACTATTTGATCAAGAGCCAAAGTCACCGTTATATGTGGCGATTAATCGCGTCTTAGTAAAGAATGATCCGAATTTAATGAATATGATGAAGCAAGCTAGCTCAAAAATGTGTCTTGCTACTTCGTTAACGTCGGGTTTTAGCGGTTTTGACTTAATGAAGCAACGCGGCACTTGCCCAATGGGAATGCGCTGGGGAGCGAGCACGGATATGGGTGAAGACCTTTCCCATATATGGATTGATCAAATCACCTATTGGGATTCTTGGGAATCACATGAAAACTTCCACGAGACATTTGAAGATGTAGTAGTGGATACTTGTGCTAAATGTGGTGATGTCTTACTAGATGGCCCTGAAGAACCAGTTTATCGTATTGTTCACGCAGACCTACCTAAGCTAGTTTCACTCAATCAATGGATGAAAAAAAGTGCAGAAGGAAAGGGCGAGCACTATGCCGTTGATTCTGGTCAAACTGTAACAGTAATGGCTGAACATATCATTCGCCCGGGCAAAGAAGCTGAATTTGAAGCAGCTGAAATTGAAGTCATGACTAAGCTAAAAGAAACTAACGGAATGGTTGGCTTTCAGATATTAAAACGTATTGGATTCTCTACTTTGGGAAGCTCTCATGCGACCGTTGAATCTATGCTAGAAGACATGAAAGATAGTTCAGGTTCAAAGTTAAAACGTACCGCAGAGGTGTGGGAAGGCTATACGATACCAGCACAGTATTTGGTCATGGTCGAATGGGAAAGTATGTGTGCGGCTCAAGGCGGCATGCCACATGTTCATGTAAAGCCAGAGTTGTTGTTTATTCATGGTCCTAAAGTGATGGATAACTGCTTACGTGCACCTAGTGTCCGTATTGTGGACTCTATGTTTAGAGAGCAGAGTAATCGCGAGATTCTGAATAAGCTTGATTAGGATTGGTGATTACACACTCTTCTAATGAAATAGTAGGTTGTGCAAAGCAACGTTAGCGTGTGCAACAAGATGTGGCTTAGGTGGTAATACATACAGCCCACGACCGTCATGCCGGGCGGATGCCGGCATCCATCGCTGAAGCATAGTGCCAGTTCATAGATGGATTCCGGTTTCACCAAAGTGACGAGCTACTTAGAGTTCCCCAAAGTTCTGTAAATACTTTGGGATAACTAATAGCTATTTCACGATTTAGTAAATGTCATTTTCCCATCAACAACATCAACATAAATTGCATCGCCACTAGAAAACTCACCACCCAAAATCATCTGAGCCAATGGGTTCTCGATCTCACTTTGGATTGCGCGTTTTAATGGACGTGCTCCAAACACTGGATCAAAGCCTTCTTCGCCTAGTAAATCAAGCGCAGCATCACTAAAGTCGATAGTTAGCTCGTTACCCTTTAAGCGTTTGTTTAACAGCTTGAGTTGTAACGCAGCAATCTGGCGAATCTCTGCTTTACCCAGAGGTCTAAACACAACGCTGTCATCAATTC
>JAZGES010000252.1:0-2571 GCA_036478935.1 Thiotrichaceae bacterium | reverse complement strand
GTTAGAGGTTAGAGGTTAGAGGTTAGAGGTTAGAGGTTAGAGGTTAGAGGTTAGAGGTTAGAGGTTAGAGGTTAGAGGTTAGAGGTTACATAAAAGTAGCTCGTCATTCTGGTGAATACCAGAATCTATCTGCGAGCTAGTGCTATGCTTCAACGATGGATACCGCATCCGCCGGCATGACGATTACAGAGGCTTGTACAGTCATAAATCTACCGCAAATACTTTTGGGCGATTGATACTAAATCAAAAAACTCCCTTAACCTTCAGGGAGTTCTAATTCTCACATCAATCTAGAAAGATATCCTTGTAAGAAGCATACATTGCTGCGGTCAATGCAGGCAATACAACCAACAGTCCAAGTCCTAACGGAATAACTCCAACAAGCACTAATACAAAAGCAATGATGCCGTACCAAAGATAAGGAAGCATGTTTTTAAGGCAACCATTAAAACTCTTCTTCATAGCTTCAATCGCCCCCATATCATGCAAAATCACGAGTACTGGAGCAAACCATATCGCCATTGCCAAAGGTATAATCAAAGCTAGATAAACAAGTCCAGGGAGTATCAAGCTTTTAAGAATATCTAGTTGCTCAATAGGATCTGTAGCCCCCTGAGTAGCCACTCTAGTAAACGAATCAAAAGAGCCAGTAGCAAAAGCAATACCTGCAGCGATGACTAATGAAACGATGATTCCCAACAAATACAAGCCACCGACTGCAAAGAGGCTGCCTGTGTTTTTTCTAAAGCCTTCGAATAGATGTCCTACCTTCAAAGGTCTTCCATGATCAAGCTCATGAGCACCATATATAAATCCTGCTCCAAACAGTGGGGTCAGTAAAGAGGTCAGGATAGACACAAGGGGAAGCAAGCTTAATACAATAAAGATCACAAAATAGATAATTAAATTCAAGATCCAGATTAAAGGAGACTGCTTAAAGAATCCAAATCCTTCTTTAATCCATTTCCAGCCAAAGCCTATGGGATTTTTCTTTGGTAACTCTCTCAGCACACCAACTTCTGTATTGGTTGAAATATCAGAGACCGCGGATTTTGGGGCCTCGAAGGGATTATCTGACATTATTATTTCCTCTTATTGTTAGGTATTTGATAAAATGGGTGAAGTAGGGTTGAAGTAGGGTTGAAGTAGGGTTGAAGTAGGGTTGAAGTATAGATGAGACATCCTTGATAACAGATGTACAAGTATCGCGTTACTCTGCATCTTCAAACAAGTTCAGCCACTCAGCATAGCCAGAAGCTTTCATTTCATTCTTTGGTACAAAACGTAATGAAGCAGAATTTATACAATACCGCAACCCTGTTGGACTTGGCCCATCATTAAAGACATGCCCTAAATGGGAATTCCCTTGATTTGAACGAACTTCTACTCTAGGCACAGTGAGTGATTTATCTGACTTTTCGATAATGCTTTCTTCTTGCATGATTCCTGTGAAACTTGGCCAGCCTGTTCCTGAGTCAAACTTATCCAATGAGCTAAATAACACTTCACCTGAGACAATATCAACATATATTCCTTGTTCATGGTTATCCCAGTATTCATTTTGAAAAGGGCGTTCCGTGCCATTCTCCTGAGTGACATAATATTGTTCAGCTGTTAAAGATTCTTTCAGTTCATCGTTGTTCATTTTATTATCCCAGTATTTATATATAATAAGGCACACAAAAAGTATGACGGTTACAGGAACTTATTCAGAGTTTCCTTAAAAACTGCTTACTGAAACTAATAATAAACTATTTCCATGAAAAAAATTGAATCAGGCAATGTAAACATTGTCATTGTCATCACAAAAGGCGATATCGGTGGCGCTCAAATACATGTCAAAGATATTGCTGTAGCTTTACAAGCACTGGGCAACACGGTAACTGTAGTTGTGGGTGAAGACGCTGAGTTTACCGAAATGCTTCGGGGTCTAAATATCCCGTATCGCGTCCTCAATCACCTTGCTCGGGAAATCAACTCCGTAAAAGACTTCAAAGCTTATAAAGAAATCCGACAATTAATTAGCGATATTAAACCTGACCTAGTGACACTGCATTCATCTAAAGCAGGTATTCTAGGGCGCATAGCTGTTTATTTAGACAAGGTTCCGTCAACGTTCACTGTGCATGGCTGGGCATTCACAGATGGAGTTAGCAGTAAGAAGCAACTGATCTATAAAACAATAGAAAAAATAGGCGCCCTATTCCCTACACATTTAATTGCTGTCTCAAAATTTGACCGTAAGATTGGAATAGAAAAAGGTGTTTGTAAGTCACAGAAAATTAAAGCCATTCAAAATGGTATGCCAGATATTGATCAAAGCCTAATGGCTGATGCATCTAAAACACCGCCTAAGTTGATTATGGTTGCCCGGTTTGCTCAGCAAAAAGACCATAAAACTTTAATTGAAGCCTTATCTGAATTAAAAGATTTACCGTGGGAGTTGAATCTTATTGGTGGCGATGGCGGTTTACTAGCTGAATCTGAAGCTGCCATTGAGCGTTACGGGTTACAAGACAAGATTCATATATTGGGATATCGAAACGATATAGACCAACTTATGGCTCAAAG
>JAZGES010000251.1:0-2723 GCA_036478935.1 Thiotrichaceae bacterium | reverse complement strand
GTCTTTTTGCTCCAGCTTAACTGATCCCAAATCGTTGCGTAGCCCTGCTATGCGCCTATTGCGATCATTTAATCTGAAGCAAAAATTCTGCGTCAAGTTCCGCATCTTATTTAATCCTGAGTCCTAAAGAGGGGGATTTTCTGAATAGTTTTATACTTAGCCTTCTCTATCATTTGGCTGACGCGCTACTTTATCAATTATTTCAGTCTCAGGAATCACTTTATCTCCTTGTATTCCCAAGTCGGTAAAACGCCTAGCACCAGGCAGAACACTTCGCTCCAAAGAACCTAACGCCTTATTATAATGATCCACGCTATTATTTAAACTTTGCCCCAATCGTGCCATGTGTTCAGTAAACGTCGCAACCCTTTTATACAGCTCATTGCCTAAATCACGAATAACTTCTGCATTTTCAGATAAAGTTACCTGTTTCCAGCCAAACGCAACAGACCTTAACAGTGCAATGAGACTAGTAGGTGAGGCGAGAATAACATTCTTAGCTAATGCATCACTTAACAGTTTTTTGTCATATTCAAGCGCCGCCCCCAGGAACTGCTCACCGGGTACAAACAACACCACAAAATCTGGTGCATTATCAAACTGATCCCAATAACGCTTTGCTGCTAACTCATTGACATGCCCACGTACTATCTTTGCATGTCTCAAGTACTCACGTTTTTTGATAACCGCATCTTCGGTGTTACTAGCTTCTAGATAGGCATCAAGCGGAGTTTTCGCATCAATAATTAGCTCACGTGAGTCTGGCATTTTAACAATCAAATCAGGACGAATACTTTTAACGCCATCTGAGCGATGTTCTTGCTCTACGAAATCACAATGTTCGACCATTCCTGCTAATTCAACCAATCGTTTTAGGGTGATTTCACCCCACTGCCCTCGCACTTCTGGTCGCCTTAATGCAGTCACTAGCTTTTGTGTTTCAACACGCAATACTTCTTGGTCGTTTGACACGGCTTTTAGCTGTTCTGAAACGGCACCAAAACTTTGCTTCCGTTCCTTTTCTATTTCATGTATTTGTTTTCTAGTTTGATCCAGCGCTTGTTGAATCGGCAGTATCATTTCATCAATAGAAGTCTTACGACCTTCTAAATCATACTGTGCGCTGGTATGAAAGCGCATCAGTGTCTCTTGGGCTAATTGCAAAAACTGCGCATTGTTTTCTCTTAATGCATGCTGAGAAAGTGCCGAAAAGCTATTTTGTAACTGTACTTTATTCTGCTCTAGTATTTGAATTCGTTCGTCATGGATGCGCTCTTCTGCCTCTAGCTTAAAGCTCATCCGTTGGATTTCTTTTTGCGCTTTTGCCAGTGGAGCCGCATAAATAACCCACGCAATTGCAAAACCCAAAATCAGCATTAATAATGCAATAAGAAACAAGCCGTTATTATCTACAAAGTGGCCTGTTTGTAGCAATGACTCATTCATGAACTTCGCACCATCTTATTTATATCAGTAGCTTATATTGTCTAATTAATAATAATTCTAACATTAATACTGATTGTATGCATTCCTCAGCCCTTCATCTGCTAACTAGTAGTTTAAAATTTTCATTAATTTAAACTCAGATGAGTATCTAAAATCCGACTTGAATAAAAACACCCCACTCTGAAACACTATGATCTTTACCACTAATGTTGTGGACTGGAAGCAGTCCGTGCTTGATAACAGTCACTCGGTATCAAATCAGGTATGGAAGCATACAGTAGAGATGTTGGAGCTTTTGGGTACGAATGACATTTCTGGCACTTTTTTTGTTCAAGACAGTGTGGCTACCAAATACCCTGTTTTAGTTCGTAAAATACAGTCCGCCGGGCATGAAATAGGTTGTTTCTTTGATCCTCCCTACACTAAAGAATCATTCCATCAAATAGCAAAGAATACGATAGATCATTTAGAAGACATCACGGGTACTAAAGTCATTGGCTCAAGATCCAAATCACTTTCAATCCTAAGTGTTAGTTTTGATAATTATTGTTATGTACTACGAAATCTGGGTATTCAATATGACTCTTCATTGTTCACCCATCATACTATTGATAAACATATAGAAAATAATCCTTCGTTAGGTGCATTTAAGGCTTACGGTGTTTCTCAATACCCCCTACCTTCTTTCTTTGCTTTGCCACTTTTAGATAAGCAGGTACTTACTTTTGGAGGCTCCACATTACGACTGCTTCCGTATGAACTGAGCTACCTTCTTGCTAACCAATTAGACAAAGAGTCGGCAGTATTTCATATGCCTATATATGACTTGGGGAGCAAAGAGCACTCTGCTCTAATATCTTCTTATGAGCTTCCATGGCAACACAGGCTTGACTTTATTGGGCGATCATCTGTTTCAGGTAAGCTTAGAAAGTTGTTTGGGGATTACCCTTTTGATAGCTTTAAGAGCTATTACTTTGAGGGATATAAATGATTGTCTCTGAACTCAGGATACTTAGTAAATCTGATATCCGCACCTTAGCTAAGAAAACCAAAGCTCAACATTCTATGGTAGTGGGTTAAACCTATGGTTATGCTTCAATACGCAGGATGGTTAGCCTAAACACAAGTTTAACCCACTACCCATTCTATTTTCCAATCAATACTGCTATAGCTCAATACTCCATAAACCTTATTAGGCTTACGGAGTAAGTTACAACCTTTTCCACTTTCAGTTGTCCTATTCAAGCCATCAAAATTCTTACCCTAAACAGTCTCAC